>CAZEPL010000014.1:0-54451 GCA_964514135.1 uncultured Spirochaetaceae bacterium
CCGCCGGAAGCAATGACAGGAAGCTCAACCGCATCGGAAATCGCTCTGGTAAATTCCAGATCGTAACCTCCTTGAGTACCGTCTCCGTCCATACTTGTGGGTAAGATCACACCGGCGCCCAGTTGCTGACACTCTTTGGCCCATGCTACGGCATCTTTGCCCACCGGTTTTGTACCACCGGATACAACCAGCTCGAATCCGGAAGGCATATCCTTGTTTCTTCTGGCATCGATGGCTATGGTGATTTTAGCGGAAGCGAATTGTGCTACCGCACGTTTTATCAGGTCCGGGTCTTTTACAGCGGCGCTGTTCATCGAGATTTTATCGGCGCCGGCTTCTAAAACCGCCTTTATATCTTCCAGACTCCCAATACCGCCGCCAACAGTTAAGGGTATATCAATTACCGCAGACACATTCCTGACCCATTCCAGTCTTGTCCTGCGGTTTTCCACTGTAGCGGCTATATCCAGCATGGCCAGTTCGTCAGCGCCTTGTTCCTGATAAAAGGCCGCATTTTTAACAGGATCTCCGGCGTCTTTCAAGTCTACAAAATGTACACCTTTTACCACACGGCCGTCTTTCATATCCAGGCAGGGCATTATTTTTATTAAACTCATACTGTCTCCTTTATATCCAGTGTTTTGAATTACTTTTAATAAAATCAATCAGTTCGTCCACGTATGTGAAGGCAAGGCCTATCACAGTATCGGCCGCTCCATAATATATAGCGATACGTCCGGTGGCTGCATCCTGTAGAGATGCGCAGGGGAAAACAACATTCGGCACATCACCGACACATTCATATAAGGTTTGAGGTGAAAGCAGATAAGGAATGGTTCGGTACCTTACCTTCCACGGCTGATCCGCATCAAGCAGGGCGGCACCCATGCTATAGACAAAACCGTTGCATGATGTGAGTACACCATGGTAGAGCATAAGCCAGCCCTCTTTTGTTTCTATTGGTACGGGTCCGGGACCTACCTTGGTAGACTGCCAGCCGGACAGAGGGGACATGACATGACGGTGGCAGCCCCAATGTATAAGGTCGGGACTTTCGCTGTAAAATATATCACCGAAGGGTGTATGACCCGTGTCACTCGGTCTGTTCAGCATGGCATACTTATTTTTTATTTTTCTGGGAAAAAGCACGCCGTTTCTGTTGTAAGGGACAAAAGCGTTCTCCAACTGATAGTATGTTTTAAAATCATAAGTATAAGCTAAACCGATGGTATAACCATGGTAAACATTACACCATGTTATATAAAAACGGTCATTGAGCCGCACAACTCGAGGATCATAGCCTTGGTCGAATACAGCGATTTCAGGATCATCGCATTGAAAAGCAATAGGATCGTTCTCAAGCGTCCAATGGATACCATCCGGGCTGAATCCGGTGTGAAGCTGCATACGACGGGATTTGCTGTCGCAGCGGAATACACCGGCAAAACCCTCTTTAAAAGGTACTACGGCACTGTTAAAAATACTGTTGGAGCAGGGGATAGCATCTCGTTTTACAATTGGATTTTTGGAATATCTCCAGACTACATCATGATTTGCTTCGGGTTTTTGCTCCCAAGGCACATTTTTACACGCCGGTCCGATAATTGTCTGATTGTCCTGTGCATTTGCCATTTGTTTTCCTTTTCTAAATAATCCCTATTTTCCTTCAAACTCAAGCAATCCGATTTCAGGTATTCCGGGACCTGCAATGCCTTTAATAGAGCCGTAAAACTGGGTTGTGCTGAGAAGAACTTTCTCAAGCTGCTTTTCCCGTTCCTTCCACAGCTTTTCCATAGCCAGTTTTTCTTTATCAATTGACTGCTTCAGATTTAGAAAACCTTCTAGGATGGTTTCGATCTGCATCTTAAACTCGTTCCCGGTTAAATAATCATACAACAGACTCATTTTATCGCTGGCATTTTTCTGCATGGTACGGGCCCTATATACTTTAAGAATACTGTCACGCAAGAGAATGGACAGCGGTTTTACGAAATTGAAGGAACAGATCCAGATGCCGTCTAAATTACCGATATGCTCAATTTCAGGCGGCATTGCTTCCGTTACCAGAACGGCAATATCCGCGTTCTCTTTGCGCTGATCTGCCTTTAACTTTTCTATCCAAGCGGAACTAAAATTTTTTGTTCGTTTGCTTTCATAAAGCATTTTCCCGCTTACGTGTTCCGCATCCGCATGTACCAATAGAATGGTATCCGCTCCGGGTTTGCCTTTGGGTACCGGTTTTACTTCATCGTCAGGAAATAAATTTCTTAACAGATCTTCAATGGCCAGTTCCTGAACTTCACCCTGAAGCTGGATCGAACCCTGTTCCGATTTACGCTTTAATTCAGTAATTTGTTTTTCCAAATCGCTTAGTTTTTTATCTTTTTCCCGAATTCTCATTTCATATTTTTCCGCTTCTCTTTTTCCGATATCTTCTTCAAATTGTTTTTGCAGCCTTATTTTTTCCCTTTCCAGATTGAGCTCGTGTTCTTTGTCCTTGCTTTCCATTTGCAGTTTAAACTTTTCAAGCTCCAGTTCCTTACTCTCCAAATCAAGCAGTTTTATGCCGCTTTTTTCTAATTCGACCTTAAGTGATGATATTTTTTTTTCATAATCAGTTTTATATTCTGCGGCCAGTTCATCTTTAAAAGCTTGTTCTCTTTTTTTAATTTCATCCTTAATGTATGCTTCCTGATTTTTGTTAAGCTCAGCGATCTCTTTTTCTTTTTTATTTAGAGTATTCAGTTTTTCTTTGTATTCAACATCAATCTTCCCGCGTAAATTCTCTTCTATTTTATGAGCCAGTACATCTTCCACGTTTATTGTCGCACCGCAATTGGGACATTCAATTTTATTAACATATTCAGCCATATAATTTCCTTATAATTATTGTGTTTAGATTTGATTCTAACCTAAATAAAAAAATATTCAAGGTACCTATAAGGTATTACTATGGTATGATCTAACGAGCTAGGTAGAAAAAATTTTCATAGATATGGCAGATGGCATTAGATTGGGTCAGAGCTTTTACTCTAATATATTTTGTAAGACTATAATTCAAAATGTTTAAAGAGTTTTTCCGCATATTTTTTAAAATTAATTTCTTCCTGTGATGGTTTTTTATGCATGAGCATTCTTCCTATAAACTCCAATCCGTTTTTAATTCTTTGTTTTTGGAATGGACCCACATGATCAATATTATGAAGCATATGATATTCATGTTTTAACCTTAATTTGTTAAGTTCGGAGTGAAGAAAAGCGGTCCCTTCATTTAAATGGAAGGAATCACAATCACCACACTCGACATAGATTTTGACATTGTTCTTTATAATTCTTTTATGGTTTTTAACCGCTAAAAATACCGGATTATTTTGTTTCCAATACTCCTTATCCATGGGTGAACCGAAAATTGATTCTACATCTTTTCTACCTATGAAAAAAAGGTTGCTTTTATGAATAGATAGATTATATGTTAAAGAAGGAACAATACCAGGCGCTATCGCGGCTGCAATTCCGAATTTCTGCGGGTACTTAAATACCATGCGGAGTGCACCCAACCCTCCCATGGAGATTCCGAAAACACATGTGTCGTTTTGATGAAATGTAACATTATATTCGCTTTTAAAAAAATTCGGTACGTCTCGGATTAAAGCTGTTTCCCACAACTCCTTTCCGTTTTTGTAATTCATATATTGAGATCTTTGTGCATTGGGACACACTATTACCATCTGCGGAATAGTGCCATTATCCATGAGTTTAGTAATCAAAGTAAAATTTCTCTCCAAAAACGAGTGATTGTCGTTACCTCCATGTAAGAAGTATAGAAATGGGAAATGCAGTTTGTTGTTGCTATTTCTATGTATATAAAAATTGAATTCAAGAGGGAAGGGTAATGATTTTACATTAATTTTTGCATATTTAATTTTTTCCATGAAGTAGTTCTCTCTTTTTAGAAATTATATTGATGAGTATACCAGCTATAATTAAAAATATACCAATTAAGTAATACCAATTCAATCCTTCTCCAATAAAAAGGCTTAAACAAACAGTTATCGGTATGGAAGAATAACTGATTATACTCCCCGATATCGCGGAAGTAAAACGTAATCCCAAAGCTAAAAGCATTTGCGCACCAAAGGTTAATAGACCGAGCTTCTTGCAAAAATGTTATTTTTGCAAGAAGCTCCTAAAATGGAAATTGCTAAATTATTATGGTATAAAGAATAAGTATTTTACTAACTTAATATATTTTGAGTTTTGCAATTTCCTCGACCTATTGTAATTAATATAACAAGTGTCAGGAAATTGTCTATGTGACTAAATTCAGTATGAATAATTGGTAATAAAATGAGTCCAAAAACACACACCGCTAAATAAACCAAAGCCACATGATTTTCAGAGCTTGATTTTTTTATAAAATGAACCCCGATACCACGAATCAGGCCTGCTGATAATCCCACAGCAGCTCCAATGAATGACGGTAGTTGCTGATCACTGAATATAAAAAATATCCCGATTACACACAAAGTAACAGTAATAATCGTATGAACTTCGGTTTTTTCGGAGAAAAATAAGAAACCAAAAATTAAAACAGACACAGGATATAAATTCAACAATAATGTCGAACGTCCGCTTCCGATAAGTTGAATAGAGATGAAAAATAAAATCATAGATACTGAGCCGAATATTCCTCTGTAGATAAGAGATTTAGATCTGATTTTTTGTATCTTAAGCCTTTGGAAGAATAAAACCGTTATACAAAGAATTATCCCAATACAAAACCTAAAAAAAGCTATAAAAAGACCAGAAAGATGATTTGAGAGTATTCTAACCATGATAGTAGATACTGATAACATAATACTGGAGAGGAATAAATATATTGAAGCCCATTTATATTTCATACTTGTTAATGAATATTATTTAGAATAGAAACAATGTTTTCTAAATTTTTAAAACAAATGTTAAAGAGCTTAAGAATACTATATAGAAGTTGGCTTAAGGTCAAGGTACCGATACGGTCTTGATCTTGACATGATCTCTGGTTTTATAGTATTGTTTCTACAAATAGAAACACTTCTATGAATGAGCTGAATGAGCTGAATGAGCTCGCAAAGGTGCTTGCTGGAATAAATAACAAAAAATTAATAGTAGATTTTTTACGGGAATTATTGGCAGAAAGCGAAATGAGAACAATTGCGTTACGTTGGGAGCTGTTGAAATTATTAGAGAAAGGCATCAGCCAGCGTTCGATTGCTAAAAAGTTAGGTGTGAGTTTGTGTAAGATTACACGAGGATCACGCGAATTGAAAAAGCAAGATTCCGCCTTGAAAAAGGTGATTAGCACATATTACTTAAAGCATGAGAAACAACAAAAAGGAGGAAAACATGCCAACAAAAGCCTTTCTTACGGAAGATGAGATGCCCAGACAGTGGTACAACTTAGCTGTGGATCTACCTTCTCCACTGCAACCACCCCTTGGTCCTGACGGGAATCCGGTAAGCCCGGATATGTTAGCACCGGTATTTCCCATGAATCTGGTAGAACAGGAAATGAGCCAGGAAAGGTGGATTACCATTCCGGAAGGAATACTGGAAATTCTCTGGCGCTGGCGGCCTACACCACTACACAGAGCGTATGCTTTGGAAAAAGCGATAGGTACACCGGCTAAGATTTATTACAAAAATGAAAGCGTATCACCACCGGGCAGTCATAAGCCTAATACGGCCGTGGCACAAGCCTGGTATAACAAAGAGTTTGGTATTAAACGAATCGTCACTGAAACCGGAGCAGGTCAATGGGGAAGTGCGCTGGCGTTTGCCTGCTCGCTTCTGGGTTTGGAATGTAAAGTTTATATGGTGCGTATAAGCTTTGATCAAAAACCCTTCAGAAAAATAATGATGCAGACATGGGGCGCTACGTGTATAGCCAGTCCCAGCAACCAAACGCAAGCAGGAAGAAGTATATTGGACCAAATGCCGGATACGCCGGGCAGCCTCGGTATAGCTATTAGTGAAGCAGTGGAAGAGGCTGTTACTGATAAAAGCGGTAATACCCGTTATGCCTTAGGCAGTGTATTAAATCATGTACTGCTTCATCAAACCATTATCGGACTCGAAGCAAAGAAACAGCTGGAAAAAATGGGTGAAAAAAAAGTAGACATAGTTATCGGTTGTGCCGGAGGCGGCAGCAACTTTGCCGGACTTTCTTTCCCCTTTGTGAATGATAAAATAAATGGTGCTGATATCGAAATCATCCCGGTCGAGCCGTTTTCCTGTCCGACAATGACAAAAGGACCCTTTATCTATGACCACGGCGATACGGCCAAAATGACCCCGCTTTTGCCTATGTATTCCCTGGGCCATGATTTTATTCCGCCGCCTATTCATGCCGGTGGTTTACGCTACCACGGGATGGCTCCGCTGGTCAGTCAGGCAATTGTTGAAGGACTGATTACACCGAGAGCTATCCATCAGCTTGAATGCTATGAAGCAGCGGTACTCTTTGCTAAGACCGAAGGAATTATCTGTGCGCCGGAAACCAGTCATGCTATTGCGGCTACAATCCAGGAAGCTAAAAAAGCTAAAGAAGAAGGCAAAGAAAAAGTAATCCTGTTCAATATGAGCGGGCACGGACTTATGGATATGGCTGGGTACCAGAGCTTTTTTGCCGGGCAGCTTCATGATTACGAACTACCTGAGCATGAAATGGGAGATGCTCTTAAAGCAGTAGAAAACCTTCCCAAGCCCAAAATAGTAAAAACAGGTAAATGGTAGAATATATACTTTCCTGCAGAGGATTTTCCTCTGCAGGAATATTTTTATAAGGAGCTTAAAACCATGATGAAGTTTCATGATGACAAAAAAACCTATTGCAGGAAGTTGGGACATCATCTTACATTTGAGTACTGCCGCAGAGAAAAACAAGGCCTGCCGTGTAAAAAAATAATCGACTGCTGGTTTGAAAAATTCAATATTCAGTATTACTTGCAGGAGTATTACAAAGTAGATGAGCTGGCTCACATTTTTGAAGCACCACGTCCTAAAATGGAAACACTGGTTGAGCTCATCAGACAAGCTCAACAGAGGATGCCTTAGCTCTGTTTTAAGAAGATTTGCCCAATTTTTTTCTTATTTTTTTATAGTCACCATCAAGAATTTTTCGTACTAAACCGGGTAAATGCCTATACATCTTATAAATAAAACCCGCTTGCCCGGGTAGTATCTGGTACTTGCCTTTTAAAATTCCCTTTATTAATGCATCCGATATTTGCTCTGGGCTCAGTAATCCTGCGGATTCGGAAAGGGCCTTACACTCATCCGGTTTTGATTGATTTTCTTTTTCTAAGCCGGGTGTGTCAGTATCGGCAGGATACAGGATAGAAACATTAATATTATACGGTTTAAGTTCATGTCTTAAAACTTCGGATAATCCTACTATTGCATACTTACTGGGACAATAGGTGGCATATCCCATAATCCCGAAATAGCCGAGCATAGATGAGACATTGATGATATGACCTTTCCGGGCACCCATAAAATGGGGGAGCAAAACCAGAATGGGTATTAATTGTCCGTAATAATTGGTCTCCATATTCATTTTAAAATCTGCTAATTTAAGTTTTTCTATATATTGCGCATATGCATATCCGACATTATTGATTAGGTAATCCGGTACACCGTGTTTTTTTATGAAATCAGAAAATATTTTTTGTACATCCTTTTCTGAGGTCGTATCGCAGGAGCTTGCCGTTATAATTTGGCTTGTGGCAATTCGTTTTTGCTCCAGTTCTTCGGATGCCTTTTTCAGTGCCTGTTTATTGCGGGCCAGAACGAGTACATTCCCACCATACTGTACAATATCAGCGGCTATAGCTTTACCTATACCCTTTGAACCCCCGCAGATGATACTATAGGTACCAGAAAAGGGTTTCCGTTTAAGATATTTTTCAAGAGGCATTCATGTTTCCTTCACGAAATCGTACTCGGATCTCATTCCTTTTCAAGGGCGAAAAAAGCAATATCGTCATCGAACTGGTTTTCTTGTTTCCACTCATGAATAAGAATTTCCAGGTTTTTTATTAATTCATCCAGGCTTTTTTCCCGGTTTTTTTGAATTACATCGAGGATGTGATTGTCTGAGAATTCCCTGGTGTTTCTGTTAAGCTTAATAAGCCCGTCAGAATACAGAAATAGCTTGTCGCCGTTTACAAAGTCGAATTCTTTCTCTGTTATCTGAATCTCCGGGAATACACCTATGGCCTGCCCCTGAGATTCAATCCTTGCTATATCCCCGTTGTTTTTCTGAATTACAGGGTAGATATGTCCCGCTCTGGCAATTGTACATTTATCCTTCAAGGTGTTAATTACACCATATACGAGAGTAAAAAACGGATTATCATTGGCTTTGAAATAAAATCGGTTATTTAATTCGATAATTACCTCGGCAGGAGAGAGTGATAACACAGGACGCTTTTGATAATTATAGTGATTGAGAACTCCCAGCTTGGCAATATCATGTGAGAGAAAGTTGTTTATTGTAATTGAGAGAATGGCAGCAGAAAATCCGTGCCCCATAACATCCAATAAATAAAAAGCCACGTGGCAATCGTCGAGACGCATAAAGTTGAAGAGATCGCCTGAACCAAATAAACTCGGATAAAAGATCCAATGGCATTTAATACCATTTATGGTTTTCCCTTTTTCAGGAAGAATATTCAACTGATACTGCTTTGAGCGTTTAATCTCTAATTGAATCTCTTTATCCCGCTTACTGTCTTCCAAATTCTTAAATACAATTATTATACCGACTGTAACTTGATTACCATTTTTTAAAGGAGCAATACTGCAGTCAATCTGAACTTCCCTGCCCTGTTTGTTAACAAGGAGATAATTCAGGGAGGTAACGATTGAATTATCTATAACGGGTTTGGTTATGGGAATGAGAACAGACTTTTTTGTCTCTTTGTCGAAAAGAGTGAAAATCTTAATGATATTTTTTCCCAGTATTTCTGCCGGTTCATACAGCAGGATCGAGAGGGCGGTCTCATTCGCATATTTAATAATTCCTTTAGTGTCGGTTACTATCACACCTTCGTTGAGACTGCGTAAAATCAATGAATATTGCTTCCGGCTGCCAACGAGGTCCTTCTCTTTTTCCGCTTTAGAAAGCGCTATTTCAATTGTCACTTTTAAATCTTGATCCTTAAACGGCTTTAGAATATACCCGAAGGATTCTGTGAGTTTAGCTCTTTCCAATGTTTTTTCATCGGAATGAGCGGTAAGATAAACCACGGGGACATTATAGTTATCATGTATTTCTTTTGCTGTGTCTATGCCGTCTTTTTTGCCCTGTATACGGATATCCATGAGTATCAGATCCGGCCTATCTGTTACTACCTTATTAATGGCATCATCTCCTGAAGCTACAACATGTGAAACATCATACCCCATTCTCTCTAAGGCTTCTTTTATTTCGAGTGCGACGAGACCTTCATCTTCAACTATCATTATTTGTTTTTTACTCATGGATAGTTCACTTATATCTTCTTTCCTCCATATTATCAGTAGATATAAGAATTAGCAATATATATGTATAAAAGTTATCTCATTATTTTTTTTAGTAGAGGAAATTGCAAAACTCAAAATATATTAAGTTAGTAAAATACTTATTCTCTATACCATAATAAGTTAGCAATTTCCATTTTAGGAGCTCCTTGCAAAAATGTTATTTTTGCAAGGAGCTCAGTAGAATACTTTTGTTTAAAAGATCAAATATTCTTTAAAAAAGTGATTTTAAATTCCGTACCGTTATTTCGGATCACTTCAAAAGTACCTCGTATCTGTTTTATCAGGGTTTGGATTATCTTCATACCAAGTGTATCGCTTTTTTGAATATCAAATTGAGCATCAAGGCCTACACCGTTATCGACTACGCTCAGAACGTAAAGGTTTCCTGATGCATAGAAACGTACGGAAATTTCATTTATTTCCTGTTCGTTACTGTTTTTTCCCCTCCCGGAGAAAGCATGCTTTATTGCGTTAATAATGAGCTCATTGATTATTAGTCCGCATATAATACTGCGGTCTAAATCGAGAAGTACAGGATCCACAAGAACATTAAGGGTTATATTTGGGTAGTCTTCTTCATACGAGGATGTGATGTACTGGCATAAGTCCTTAATATATTCTGAAAATTTAGTATTCACAAAATCTTTGGCCCTGTACAATTTTTCGTGAATCATGGCTATGGAATAGATGCGGTTAATTGCGGTTGAGAATGCTTCAAGCGCTTTTTTATCATTAAGCCGATAACTTTGCAGTTTAAGCATGCTGCATATTAATTGAAAATTATTTTTTACCCGGTGATGGAGTTCGCCGAAGAGCATGTTCTTCTCTTCCAAGGAGGTTTTTAGCGCTCTATTGATATTATGAAGTTTTTGTGTTCGTTCCTGGACTCGTCTCTCCAATTCATTTTTAATCTGCTTTAGGCTTTCTTCCGTTTGCTTCAACTGGGTTATGTCCCGCAGCACTAATACTTTATTCGTGGTACGTAAGCGCCAGTTTAGGATGGGTGATATACTGGCGTCGAAGGTGGTGTTATTTAAAGTGATCTCTTCAGTTTTATAAGGCAAGCGCTCTGTTTTTTCTAGTATGGCAAAAAGTTGTGGAGAAAGACAGGAGAGGTGTTTCCCAACGACTTCATGTGATTGAGTGGCAAAAAAATTATTTACGGCGGGATTGATATAGATAATAACATTTGTGGTGCTTAAAATAATGATAAGATCATTCATGGACTCGATTACTGCATGCTGGGTAAGCGGTATTATTTTATAAAAACGCAGACGCAAGTAATGAAAAAAACTGAAGCTGGAGAACACAAATCCCAGAGGCGTCATTTCATAGTAATTAATCCAACTCGTAAAAAATATATCCGTAATATGGGCGAAAAGGGGTATAAGTGAAATTATGATCAAAGTTCCTATTTTATTACGAGGGGTTTTAAGCTGTGACCGTGTACCGATAAATAGTAAAATGTAGCCTGAAATAATAATAGTGTAGAAATAAGAGGTAAAAAAATAGAAACCCACAGCCTCGTCTTTTTCCAGGAGGAGATTATTTTGTCCGAGATATATTCGCTCCCAAATTATATGATGATATTCATTTGTATAAATTAAAATGAGAAATAGCGCGGAGACGGAAAATAAGTATAGAAAAACTCTATGTATGTTTTTTATTTTGGCATCTATGTATTGAAAACAAAATGCAAACCACGCGGCGGGTATTACGACAATACCAAAAAATTGGAATTTATTAAAAAAAAGTTTAACTTCGAAATTAATAAAAAGAGATTCACCGATGTGTGCACATAACCAAATCCAAATTGCAATAAACATAAGCAAACTATAACCAGGAAGGAGTATTTTTCTAAATATCCACAGGTAAACGATCATAATAGTGAGAATGGCACCTCCTACTATATAAGAAAGAATATAAATTAGATCTGTGCTCATTTCTCTTTATCATTTCCGAAAAACCATCACCTGAATCGGAAGGTAAAGAATCATTTTAATAGGTAACGGTTTTTCCTTTTACACTGTACCTGTTAAATAAAAGAATAAAAAAATTTAATATGTTTGTCAAATATGAATAATTGATAAAGACAGTTGGATAGGTGATATAACATACTTGTAAATATACCCTAAGTTCATTATTATAGCAATGGAGGATGTTGATAATGGTTAAAAAAGTGGAATTAACTATTCATGGCAGCTTAAAGCAGGAGCCGCTTATCTATAATATCATTAAAAGCTTTGATGTGATTCCCAATATTATTGAAGCTTCGTTTTCCACTACCATGGGGTGGGCTGTTATTGAGTTTGAAGGTGAGGAAGAGGAGTTAGAGCGTTTGTTTTCTTTTTTGCATGAGAAACAAGGCGTTGATCTTAAGTTCTCTTAAAAATATATAATCTTTTGGTATCCTCTTTTTTAAACAAAATGAGAATTGCTGAAATAAAACATGTATGATATGGTGTCAACAATTCTCATTTTAAAAAATGAGAATTGGCTTATTGATCATATTTGCAATAGCGATTCTCAATTTGCCCGATTATAAAGCGCATTTAGCGGTATCTGTTAATTTAATTTGAAAAATACGGTTCAAATTGAGATCGCTGATATGGTGTGGGCTTTAGGAAAGACAAAATGGCATTTGAAGTATTTATTCTCGGAACAGGCGGAATGATGCCCCTCCCTCACCGGGCTCTCACCTCGGTACTGGCAAGACGGGCCGGTGAGCTTTTTCTTTTTGATTGCGGAGAAGGCACTCAAGTTTCGCTAAAAAAATTAAATTTACGCTGGAAAAAAATAACTGCGATCCTTGTTTCACATACACATGCGGATCATGTGACAGGTCTTCCGGGTATGTTAATGCTCACCTCTCAAGTTGATCGTAGTGAACCTCTCTACATTATCGGACCCCCAAAAATTAAAGAGTATGTTGAAGCCAGCAGGTCTATCCTGGATATGTATATAAATTATGAGATTATTGTGAAGGAGGTTACAAAGAAGGGGGTTGTTTTTGAAGGAGACGGATATCACATTAACGCCTTTGCTTTGAAACATTCCAAGTTGTGTCTCGGATATTCCATAGAGGAAGATCTCCGCCCCGGAGTGTTTTATCCGCAGAAAGCAATAAGTAAGAAAATTCCGCGGGGACCGCTTTGGTCTCGCCTGCAGGCAGGTGAAACCGTGCGGTTGGAAAACGGTCAGACCGTAACGCCGCAAGAGGTAATGGGACCAAAGAGGCCGGGAACTAAAATAAGTTTTGTAACCGACACTCTCCCCATTCCAGGGATAGCACAGCACGTTGCGTACTCCGATCTTCTGATCTGTGAAGGCATGTTTTCCCAAGAGCTTTCCGCTAGTGCGTTGGAAAAGAAGCATCTGACTGCAGAACAGGCAGCAATAATTGCCAAGCAAGCAAAAGTAAAGCGCTTGGGACTTATCCATTATAGTCCGCGTTATACGGAAAGAGATCTTAAAATATTATTAAAGGAAGCTCAGAAGATTTTTCCCGAGAGTTTTCTTTCTTACGATCTCCAGAGCATACAAATACACAATCCGGAATGATGGGGGAGCTGTTTGGTTTTCGATTCTTGACTTTGCGTAAATGAATTTATATACTATGGTACACGGAATTTTTGTTTTATTAACAAGAATTTTTTAAAGAAATATATTGGAACCACAGATTACACAGATTTAACTGATTATATTTTTAACTGAGGAAATTGCAAAACTCAAAATATATTAAGTTAGTAAAATACTTATTTTTTATACCATAATAAGTTAGCAATTTCCATTTTAGGAGCTTCTTGCAAAAATGTTATTTTTGCAAGAAGCTCAACTATATAGATATTTTAGATTTATTATATAATAAGCTGTGCAATCTGTGTTCTTCTTTTTTGGTATATAAACCATTAATAAATTCTAGTTGCAATTTATTTAATACAATCTGAGGTGAGGTAATGATTAATGTTCAAAATTTAGGTAAAAACTACGGCTCATGTAAAGCGGTCAAAGGAGTCGGGTTCAGTGTACATAACGGCGAGATTGTAGGATTATTAGGACCGAACGGTGCCGGTAAAACCACCATTTTGAAAATACTTACAGGTTATTTATACCCGACCTTTGGCACGGTTATGATTGACAGTAAAGACGTTGTGGAGTATGCCGACAAAATAAAGGCCGTGATCGGTTATTTGCCTGAAAATACACCTCTCTATACCGATTTGAATGTGCACGAATATTTAAATTTTATAGCGGACGCCCGTCATCTGGAAAGCGAACAAAGAAAGGAACGCATTCAGTGGGTAATTAATGAGTGCGGACTGGAAAGCGTTCTTTTTAAGAGTATTTCGGAACTTTCTAAAGGATTCAGACAGCGCACGGGATTAGCTCAGGCCATGATACATGATCCCAAAATACTCATTTTAGATGAGCCTACAACGGGCCTTGATCCCAATCAGATTCTGGATATTCGCGATCTTATTAAACGCATGGGTAAAGAAAAAACCGTTATTATTTCCACCCACATACTGCAGGAGGTGGAAGCTATCTGTAATCGTGTGCTGATATTGAATGAAGGAGAGATCGTAGCTCAGGGTACCACGGAAGAGATCGGTAAAGAACTGAAAGGGGAAGAGTTTTTACATCTCACACTGAAAGTGCAAGAAACAGTTTCCGTAAAACAAGAGCTCGCAGCTTGTGCCGGCGTAGAGAAAGTGCTGTTATGCGATGAACAGGATAAGCATAAACTAAAGGTAAAGCTTGCCTTAAAAGCTCAAAAAGATGCATTAGAGAATGTGTTTGATTGGGCTGTAAGCAGAGGGTATAAAATCCTCGCTATGATACCTGAAAAAATTAGTTTAGAAGATATTTTTATTAAACTGACACGGGAGGGTGGTGGTAATGCTCGCTAACATTTTTACTATTACAAAGAAAGAATTAAAATCCTATTATAACTCACCAATCGCGTACATTGTAAAAGCGGTTTTTCTTGTATTCATGTCTATTTGGCTGTTTACGGTAAATCAGTTTATACCTCGTGGAATTGCCGATTTAAGAATTTATTTTATGATGATCCCCTATGTGTTTATCTTTTTTATTCCGGCCATTACCATGAGAAGCTGGGCCGAAGAAAAGAAAATGGGCACCGAAGAGCTGCTGCTCACCTTACCGTTTAAAGAATACGAGCTTGTACTGGGGAAATTCTCTGCTGCTTTTCTGCTCCTTATAATTATGTTTTGTGCCAGCCTGGTTTTACCTCTAAGTCTCAGTGCCTTGGGTGATTTTGAGTGGGGCCAGATTACAGCCCAATATATCGGTGTAATTCTTTTTGGGGGTGCCTGTATTTCTGTCGGACTGTTTGTCTCCTCTCTCTCCAGAAACCAGATTATCTCTTTTATTTTCAGTGCCCTTGCCTTGTTTCTTATTATTATCATCAGTGAAGTAAATAGCATGATAGAACTGCCGCTTTTTATCGGTAATTTTTTAAACGCACTCTCGTTTAACTATCATTTTGAAGCCTTTAGTAAAGGGCTTATAGATTCAAGAGATATTTTTTACTTTGTATTAGTAAGCGGTTTCTTTCTCTATTTAAACAGTAAAGTATTGATCTTCAGGAAGTGGCTGTAAGGGGGCCTTAAGATGACTAAAAGAATGCAAGAGATATTTATTACCGGATTAGTAGTGCTCATTATCTTATTTATCGGTTTTAACAGCGCGGTGTTTTTCTTTCGTTTGGATATTACTGAGAATAATCTGTTTACTATTACGGATGTATCCAAAAACCTGTTCAAGGATATCCCCGAGCTGGTCCACCTTACTTATTATGTGTCGGAGAAAATTAAAAATCTGCACCCACTACCTCTGCAGATAGAAGATATGCTTAATGAATATGCCGCTCATTCCAAAGGTAAGATTACACTAACTGTTAAATATCCTATTAAGCAGAAACTGCAAAACGAGACAGAGGCCTTAAATATCTATCCCATATCTTTCCCCGTACAAGAGCAGGGCGAATACCGGGAAATCGAAGTATATATGGGTATTGCCATTAAGTATTTGGATAAATATGTCGTGCTTCCATTCATAAATCAGATTGAGACTCTAGAGTACGAGCTTACTTCCAATATCCGTAAACTGATTAAAAATAAAGAAAAAGTTGTGGGTGTTCTCTTAGGGAGAGGAGACCTTACCTTCCAGCATTATCAGGCCCTGGTAGAGAATTTTTCCCCGACCTATAAAGTAGAACAAATTGCCAGGGGTGAAGATATCCCCGGAAACATCTCCGTATTGTTTGTATTGGGCAATGCGGATTTGGTTGAGTTTGATCTTTTTCCCATTGACCAGTATATCATGCGCGGCGGTAAAGTTCTGTTTGCAGTGGAAGGTGTGAATGTGAACCTTCAGTATATGGTGGGAATAAAGCTGGAAAACCAACCGCTTTTAAATATGCTAGTAAATTACGGGATCGTTGTAAAGCAGGAACTGGTCGTGGATAACCTCCCCGTACCTATTCGCGATCGACTCGGTATAATCCTGCAGCGTTACCCCTATTGGGTGGTGGCCCATACCGATTTCGTCTCAAAGACAAATCCCATTACTTCCCATTTCGGAGGAGCGGTTTTCTATTGGGCAAGTCCTTTGCAGCTACAACTACCGCCGGATGTGGAAGGTGAACTGATCGTGAACTCCACTGATCAGAGCGCTGTGATTAAAGATCAGTTTAATCTGCGCCCGGAACAGGTTAAGCTCCAGTATGAAATGGCCAAACAAGACTCCATGCAAAGCTATGGTCTGGTCGCAGTCGTTAACGGGATTTTCCCCAGTTATTTTGCCGATAAAGAGATACCCAACCGCAAAGGTGAAGACAGAAAATGGGAGGATAAGGAAATAAAAAGTAAAGATACACGATTGGTTGTTATAGGTGATGCGGATATCGGTGCGGCTTTGTTTGATACAACCAATCTCTATTCCAATATTATGCTGCTCACTAATTGCGCCGAATGGCTCTCAAATGACGATGATCTGCTTCAGATAAAAAACCGTGCTGCACAGAGTATGGATCTCTATAAAATTCAAGATAAGGAGAAAAGAGCCAATGCCGCAGGGATCATATATATTCTGAACCAGTTTATTGTACCATTCTCAATAATCGGACTCGGCGTATGGCGCTATTTTTCGAGAAAAAAGAAACAAAAGATGTATGAAGAAGGTTCAGAAAAAAAATAGTGGAGGAGAAGCATGGATTTTAAATCTAAAGTACTGATATTAAGTTGTACTCTCGTCGGATTGATTATATTATTGGTGTTGGGCAGTCTATTTTCTACTCAAAGTGTAAGAATGCGGGAAGCCCAGGCCCCCGTCATTACCGATATAAACATAACTCACGTACAGAAGGTAGTTATCACGGTTCAAGAATCAATTACTTTGCTAAAAAACGAGTTAGGATGGAATCTGCTTTTAAACGGAGAAATGATTCCCACAGCTTTGGGGAAGGTAGAAGATTTTATAGATAATTTATTAAAGCTCAAGCGTTTCGCTGTGGTCAGTACCAATCCCGAAAAATACTCGACATTCTCTGTAGATAAGACAAACGCAAGCCGGGTACAGGTCTTTGATAGCGGTGGAAAAGCTCTCATCGATATTTTTTTAGGTAAAGCAGCCGTAGGATCGGGGCAGTATATACGACTTGCCGCAGCAGATGAGGTGATTCAGAGTGATGTTCAGCTCGCTCTTTCCACGCTTGGCAAAGATTGGGTTGATTTAAAGCTGTTTGATGCTGTAAGCCATGACGTACCCATATCTTCCATCCAGATAAAGAATACAAACTTTTTTCCGGATTTGGGAATAGCGGAAGACCAAGCTAAAGTGGAAAAAGCTGCGAACAATCCTTATGCTTACACACTTGTTATCAATGAATCAGCAGAATCCATCTACTGGACTGTAAAGGGCAGTGCAAACCTGGTGCTCTCTACGAATAAGGTGGAATCACTCATCAATAATTTTATTGAATTCTCTGCGGAAGATTTAATGCTTGCTTCGGACGAGGCTATTAACAGACTGCAAAATCCCAGTGCTTCTATTGTCCTTACTACTGAAGACGGCTTAAGATATTCTCTGATAATAGGCAGTGGGCCTCCCACCGAAGATTTCCGTTATTACGTCAAAGGATCCGAGAGTACATATATTTATCAGGCTAGCGAATGGAATATCATGCAGCTTATTAAAAAGCCGGAAGATTTAGTGGAACCTTAACCAAATAAAAAAGGAACACAGATTACACAGATTTATTCATAAATTAAAAATCGGCGTAATCTGTGCAATCTGTGGTTTCAATTAAATTGCACATAAGATATTAAATTTCTTCCGAGAAGATTTCATCATGATTATCCGATTCAGCCTGAAATATTACAATTTGATTTCGACCTTGGGTAAGAGCTTTTTTCAATGAGGCCCCAGCTTCAGATAAAAGTGCTTCTGCTGTGATAACCCTATTATTACGCGAGCTCATACCTATGCCTAAGCTCATCTCCTTATTGCGTGCTCCGGTATGTAATGAGTTAATGTTTTGTAATGCCTGCTCCACAGTCTGGTCGGGAATAATAACCACAAAGGTTTTCTTTGTATACTCAAATGCCAAATCTTGAAAAGGAAAATAGCTCAATATAAGACCGGCTAATTCTTCATATTGCACAGGATCTGGTCTATTCTCATTTTCCTGTATTTTTAAAAAGGCCAGCACAATTTCCTGACCGAACGAAGTAGCTCTTTCCAATTCAAACTGCAGCCGATTCATGAGATTTTCCGAAGAACCTAAGCCGGTAGCCGGTGAGAAATGACTCTTTGCTTCTTGAGCAAAAACAGCCGATTCTTCTTCCGGATACACTGCTTCTGCAAGCACATCTTCACGTGTATAGTGTGTATCTTCCGGTATGGGAGCTGTCTCATGGTCTACCGGGAATTCAAGTTCGTTGAGCATTTTTTCTTCTGCCGGGCGAGGTGGTAACTTGATTTTCGCCTGAGCTGTATGCGCTCGTTTTTGCTTTGCGCTTGCCGAAGGTATGGGAAAGGATTTTTCTCTTTCACTTTTACTGAGGGTCGAGATAAATACCATCACCAGAATCGTAATCACCAGAAATCCTGAGAGGATATACAATACATACCATAATAATGTTGTATAGTCCTTGCTGCCGAGTACCACGTAGAGACCACTTATAAAAGCATCTATTTCAATATTGGAAGATTTTAAGGTAATGGGAAGCTCACTTACCCAGGTGCCTGGCGGTCTATTATACTCAAGGGTAAAGGGTTTTGTGTGTATTTTGCTATTGAAATCTTTTAAATAATAACTGTCTTTTGCTTTTACCTTAAGCGGACCGAGATTATTTGAGTAGACAACCAGTGCTACAAGTCGCGGCTCTTTGGCTAAGCTCTCACTGAAAACATTGTCCAAAGTGTCTGAACTAAAGTTTCCGCTGTAGGAAAAGCTTAAAACAATATTGTTTCTTATTTCCATAAAATGTTTCTCTGCCGCTTCTCGATTCATTATTGTCATATTTTGGATTGAGAGCAGGATAAAGCCAAAAAGGGTAAGAAAGAAGAACAAACTGAAAATTGCGTATCCGGTTATATAGCGTTTTTTTACTATGTTCATAGCTTTATTATACACCCAATTTTATTATTATTTAAACCACTTTTTCTATACGTTATTTATTTTTTTTGTTATAATTCATTACGGAGGAATAATGAATGTAAGGAAGAGGTATCTTCCTACTGGTTGGTATCCTCAAGATCAGATTTCAACAATCGCCAGAATCCAGACACTTGCCATAGATACTCCAAAACAAAAATACAATACAGCGGCAGCCATAGTACCTCATGCAGGCTGGGAGTTTTCGGGTAATGCAGCGGTGCGGGTTTTTAATAGTATAAAGAACAATCCTGAGACTGTAGTTGTTGTGGGAGGTCATCTGCATGCTTCAAGCGGTATCTGTGCAGCTTACGAAGAAGCATACGAAACACCTATGGGGTTAATCCATGCTGATTTAGAATTACTTAAAGAGTTAAAAAATAAATTAGAGTTAAAAGAAGATACTGTACCTGATAATACCGTAGAAATTCAACTTCCCTTTATTAAGTATTATTTCCCGGAAGCAAAGGTTCTCTGGGTCAGGGCTTCGCCTTCGGAACAAGCTTTGCTATTGGGTAAAGCACTCTGGAAGCTAAGTCAATCCTTACAGCGTGATATTCTGGTGCTTGGCTCCACTGATCTTACCCATTACGGTTTAAATTATGGTTTCGTACCTAAAGGTTTGGGTCAGAGGGCCGTGCAATGGGTTAAGCAGGAGAATGATAAGCATATTATCGATGCCTTATTAGGTTTGGATCTTCACAAGGCTCTCGATTGTGCTCTACACGAACGTTCTGCTTGCTCAGCCGGAGGTGCTGTGGCAGCAGCGCATTTCGCACAAGCATCAGGTATAACAAAGGGTCGACTGTTGAGTTATTATACAAGCTGGGATATTCATCCGTCTGATTCTTTTGTCGGATACGCGGGTATAATCTATACCAAATAACCTGCTTCTTATATACTATTGTTGGCATAATTCTTGTTATTTTACAAGAATTATGCCAACAATAAATTGCGGGTTACCGCAATGGCTTCAATCTTGTCTGCAATTTCTCCATGGTCCATGAGCGGACTTTTTGTAACAGTGCCGCTCCGTCATATGCATGCTGTAGAGAATGTTTTCTTAAATCTGCAGCAGCGGGAAGCTGAGTTGTCCAGAGGTCTCTTTCTCTTGGATTCAGAGTGGAGAGATACACTATTAATGGATTAGTAGGTTGAGGGAGGAGTTCAATACCTTTAAGATAAGATTGTAGGAAATCCCTCCAATCCGAACTGTTCGGACCTGCGGCAAAGAGCTTGTTTATATTATTTGAGGGATAACTTTGTTTGGATGGTGTTTTAACATTTATGGGAACCCCTTTGCCGGGGATAGCTATTACCTGTGCCTTGATTCGTGTAATTGCAGACTCAAGTCTCTCCTTATAATTTATCATGGGTTTGGTAATGTAGCGGATGTAATTTTTATTATATTCTTTAATAATGGCCTTATCTTTATGGATAAACGAAAAGAAAAGTGATTCTGTCTTTTTAAGCCTTGTTTCGGCAGCACGAAAAAAATTGTAAAGATAAGTATCGCGTGCATATGCTTTGCCTTCCGGAAAAGAGAAATCGATACCAAAAAGATAAATTTGACCCGCCCCCAGTTTTTCGGCCAATGAGACTGCCGCATGTGAAACATTGCCTCCGGAGGTATCGATATGAGGAAATCTGCGCCACTGCTGACTGACATATTGTGAAAAAGGATGCCCACTGGAAAAAAACAGAACCTTGTCTGTGGCACGTGTGAGAATTGGGGGTGAAGCAAGATCCAATAATAAGGGTATGTTTTTAGGGTAACCGCAAAGAAAATGATGGTAGCTTACCTGCTGACAATCAATCGAAAGTACTAAATCCGGTAGTACATCATGATTTAAAAGACAGGGGAGGGAGGTGTCCGATGCAATAAGAAACGTATCTTTACGCATTTCTTTTAATGTCGTTATTTGGTCATCCAATGAAGGGCCCGCTCCCGTAACCATAACCTTTTTTTGTGGTGTAAGAGTATGAATTGACGATTGTGCGATTTCCAGATTGAAAAGAGTGTTGGTAAACCATTTTTTTCCAAAGCTGGCTTGCACAGTATAGTCATCGGCTATTTTGCTTATCACCTTTTCCAGTACATCCATAATCAGAGTGAAGTATTGTTTTTCCAGATTAAAACGAGGTAAGAGAGGTATCGAAGTGAGATTTCCCATGAGGGAAGGTATATAATTAGATAAAATATAATCTGCTATCTGCTCTTTATTGCCGTCAATGAGTATTTTAACCCGCGGATCAATCAGTAAATGATGAAGATTTATGTGTTCCAAAATGGTTTTTAACATTGCAACAGATTTATCTATAATAAGTATGGCCGAAATTTCATTTTTGCTTAAAAATGGTAAAACATGATAGGCCGCTCCTATCCCCAAAAACACGAGGCAGCCTTGATGGGGATAAATATCTAAAAATCTGTTTCCCTCTCTTGCCGGATCGAAAGTCGAATGCAGAGGATATTCTTTACCTTTTCTTATGATTACCGGTAAAAGATGACCGGATCGTGAGTTGATGAATCTAATATTCTTACTGGATTGTGCTTGAGTAATATATGTTGATAAAAGAGGGTTGGCAGCGGAAAGGGCCAGTATGTTTCTGTTAAAAATAGTATCAGGTGTCATAATAACTACCTTATAAGTATTTTATGTAAAAGCTGCATAAGGAAAGATCTGATTTCCTCAAGTAATGATCCGGCTAATTTAATAGTTTCCGTTGAGTTTTTATAACGTATATTTCTTTTAAGCTCTAAGAGGCTTTGAGCGCTTATAAAATAACAGAGCTTAAGCAACAGATCATCTTTAAAAATCTGTAATAATTTATATTCATTTAAAAAATAGCTTTGTTTTTCGCTTAAGTTTTCAAGCCAATGTCTTAAGATGGAGATTACAATATTCTTTCGTTCCGAATATACCGGATATTGTGTCAAAGTTTCAAAATGAGTTTTTTGCTTTTGGCTTGCTACAGGCCACATAAAAGAATCCAACTCCTCTCCGCTCATATTGTTTATCCCGGGCAAGGGGAGTGCTGATGGATTTATCCGGAATATTCTTTGCTTCACCGTATGAGGCAACGCAGAGAACCAGCCGGAGTAAGTGTAGTATGCCTGTGATGTTCGGCAGAGCTGCTTTTTAATTTTAACGGGTGCAGTCTTAAGTGACCATAGATAAAGATTACTTAAGTATGGAGAAAATCTTTGTGAAGAATAATGGAGCACATCATTAAATGTATTAGGTCGTACATGAGAAAATATATCTCTGTAGCACAGATCCAGGCCTGTTATGATTATTTGTTCTTTGGTAAATTTAAGTGCCAGCTCGAGAGCTGATCCCGCAACTGTACCATTCGGCGGGATGCTGGGAAATCCCATGTTTACGCGGGTGAGAACTGTTTGCTCAAAATAGTTAGGTTGAGTAAAAAGAAAAATCTTGCCTTTCTGGTGCCATAAGCCCCGGGAAGCGGATAGAGGCATGGCCACGGTGAGTTCGCTGCTGTAATTGCCATGAAAATGATATGTGGAATAATATCCGGGATCTGTGACAATTACTACATCGGGAACAAGTTCATGCGCTCTGCAAAATTTAAGAGCGGAAGGCAGAGCCCACAGCACGAGTTTGTGTCTGTATTTTTTTAAAATAGGGTATGACTGTTCTAAAGATGGACCTGAGGCAATGATAACAAGGGGCAGGTTGTCGGCACAGGGCTTGCCGCCTACTATATTATCCAAGCAAAGAAAATTAAAAAAAGTGTTTTTTAGCCACAGCTTGCCGGCGCCTACTGTAGTTATCAGACTGCCGCTTAATTCACGCAATACCTGCTGTAGAGATGTGTGAGTGATTTGAGAAGATTCTTTGTATACTAAAGAGGATGGAGGCCACTCAATATATTCCAATCCTTCCAGATCAAGCTCAGCTATATGCTTATAGAAAAAATCCAAAACATTCGGTTCTAATTCAGGATGCCAGTTTAAATCACCTTTATAAAAGCTCTTATTAAAAAGCGTGGTGGCATAATATATACAGATAAGAAGTGTTTGCGGGAATTGTTTTTTTATAGCTTCGGCCAGATATCCTAAACTTGCACCGAGCAATATTATTATTCCCGGAGCTTTGTGGGAAAGAGCTGTCTCTACGAAGCGTGAAGCCTCTTTTTTGGGATTATAGCGAGAATGGAGTGAGACACCGTTTATCGATATGATTTGATGACCGGATTTGCTTGTGCTAAGAGCCAGCATGAACGTCTGCCTTTCTTTCCTGTTTATTTTCTATTATCGGCTTTTTAAAATCAGACATATGCAATTATGGAAGGCAATTATCGAATTAAGTTTTACACCGTATTTAAATACTCTTTAAGTATACTGTCTAGATTTTTTTCTTCTTCTAAAAGTACATCCGGTTTTTGGGGAAGGTTTATCTGCCAATCTTCGGCAAATGCACCATACAGCTTTTTAATTTGTATAAAAATTTGATGAAGCAAAAGACGAGGATCCAGTGAGTTATACCCTTTAAAAAAAATGATTATCTTCTTATCCTGAACATGGTAGGCAAGCCCGATTCCATTAATCAGTGAATTAATAAGCAAAAGAATATCTTCAAAAAAACACTGGGAATTAATAAATTCATTTCTAGCTTTTATAGTTTTTAAGATGTTTTTAAAGGATGTAATCATAAGAAACAAGGCTACACCCTCGGATTTGCATTCTTGGTAGAGGGATAGGATGGATGATTCTTGGTTTTTCCATTTTTCAGGATCGAGATATGTATAACAGGAAAGCATTTTTTCTCTTTCGCTAAAAAGCTGTGGTGCTGTTATACGGCAGATGCCGTCTAAGAGATCGATCAATTTCTCCAGATCATATATGTTTTTATCTGCATTAAAAATAATCAACAGAGCAATAAGTTTTTCATTATAAATAAATGGAGCAACCAGCAGGGGTGATAAGGAGTGATCAATTATCGGAAAAAAAAACGGAGAATCCTCTTCTGCCACATAGGGAAACCCTGAAGCAAGTTTTGTGATAATTTCAGAAGAAGGAGCGGTTAACATCATCTGATCAATATTTTTAACAGCAATTCCCGAAAACACCCATGGCATATAACAATCTTTCAGGCGGTTGAAAAGAAAAAGCCCGGCGTCATATAGATTCAAAGCTTGTTTAATTTTATTAAACAGAAAATATGGATATGTTAAACCTTCTGTACTATCTTCAGCATTTTTGTCAAACTGATCCAGCGCCGGTTTGTGCTCTTTGGCCAAGGAGGAAGGAATGTCCGGCTGCTGTTTTTTTAGCGGCCAAAATAATGAGCGCTGCGTATATACAAAACCTTGATTAATTAAGGATATTGTTTTTTTTAGAAGACCTTCACTTGCAATGATTTCACTTAACTGATCTGCTACTGAGTCTTTAGCAGCGTAATGATCGGAGCTATTAACACCTTGCTGTAGTATAAAACATAGACTTGCCGCTCTTTTTAAAAGACCCATACTGTTTTCCAAAAAAGCAGTCCTTCTTATCAAAGCTTAAGAGGCTAATCCTAATTCTTCAAATAACCTTTTATAAACCTCAAAATATTCGGAGCGAGCAAATTCTTGTATTTTTTCTTCCGGCAATGATTCTAGAAGTTGATCCATATAACTGAGTACGGATTTTATTTCATCTTTAAGATGTGGAGACAGGTCGGGGCCCTTTTTAGCCAGTTCGGGAGGGATAATAGCTTCGGTTGAAACTTCTTCGATATCCATTTCCAGGCTGGTTTCTTCTTCTTGTTCTTCCGCTTCTGCAATTGGTTCGATTGCTAAATCCTCCGCAAATTCCTCCACAGGAAGCTCTTCTGCAGCGGTCTCTTCAACAGTTTCTAAACCTTCCAAATCACTTTCGTCCACATCTGCGGTTGCTTCTTCTTCAAGCTCGGGAATTTCTATCTCTATTTCGTCTTCGGAAGTTGGTTCTTCTTGCATGCCGGTATCAGCTTCTGCTTCCGGTAGTTGATCATCCTCCGATATTGCCAATTCAATATCTTCCAATTCTTGCTCCTCACTCGGCATTTCCAAGCCCGAGGCCGTTTCGAGTTCAAGGTCTTCGCTTTCAAGTTCGTCATAAGCTTCCGCCGGAGCGGATTCTTCCGTTTCCAATTCTTCCAATTCTTCTACAGCTTGTTCTTTTTCCTCATCTGCCTGGTAGTCAAGAATATCTTCTTGGTCGACGAGCTGTTCACTATCTTCAGTTATATCTTTAGTTTCTTCCTCTTGTTCTTCTTTAATGTCGGCAGTTGTAAGAATGTTATCTAATTCTTCACCGGTTAATGCGATGGTTTCATCCTCTTCTTCGCCTTCTGCGAAAAAGCTTTTTTCATCTAGGTTTTCATCCTTTTTTTCTCTTGCTCCGGCTTCTGTTTTAGGAGCCGGTTTTTGAATACGCAGGGCACCTATTTCTTGCTTCAATTGGGTAAGTTCTGTTTTTATTGATTTAAGCTCTTCTTCAATTTTTAGTAAAATCTGTGGAGAAGCTTCACCTGTTGTTACACTCTGTGCAGCGCTTTCTAAACCGGCGGCACTTTGTTCAATTTCTTCTAATCCATCATAACTTTCAGCTATATTCGGCTCATCAGAGAGCGGAACATCGATTTCTTCCGAATCCAAGGTAATCTCATCTTCCGGCTCTTCCAATTGTTCCTCTTCCCCGATTTCTTCTAATTCTATTTCTTGCGATTCTTCTGCAAGGGTGTCTTCAAGTTCAGGAAGATCCTCAACCGATTCTGTTTCAGCAATCTCCGGGGCTTCAGAAGGTTCTCCAGGTTCTTCAGTTTCGTTTGAAAGGGAGAGCTCTTCTTCAAATGTATCCTCCGCCAACTCTGTATCCAAAGCAGCCTGTTCTGTTTCATCATCATTTTCGTCAAAGATAATCTCTTCGCCGACGGCATCTTCAGTATTGGTTCCGGTTTCATGTTCTGCTAACTCCAGATCGATGTCTAATGGCGGCACTCCATCATCGCTTTCAACCTCTACAGCGTCATGAATCGCAAAATCCTCTGTTTCTGTAGGAGAGGTCTCAAAAGATTTCGTTTCTTGGTCTTCAGCAGATTCCGCATCAATCGAAATTCCCAATTCATCTAAAGAAACTTCTTTAAAATCACCACTTGTTTCAAATTTTTCCGCTAGATCGCCTGCTTCTTCCAGACTCTCAAGGCCTTCCTCGTCCAGCTCTAAATCAGTCTCTGTTTCTTCATCCAAAGAGGGCATATCTGCTTCTAGATCAAAATCGTCTTCTGAAATTTCTTCCGGTTCTTCTTCTGAACTGTCACTGCTTTCGCTTACCGGGGTATCCTCTTTTTCTCTGGATTCTGAAGCACTGCTGGAATCTTCAGTTTCAAGATCTTCTATGTTAAAACTGCTGTCTTCTTTTTCCATTTCTGTGTCTGCTACGTCTGTGGGCTCAACTTTCACCCATACACCATATTTTTCTAAGTCTTCGGTTTTTTCATGAGAAGATTCTTCCTCAGTGCCTGCTGCTGCTTCTTCTCCTGAAGTGTCTAAAGAAGTGAGATCATCATCCACCATAGTTTCACTCTGAGTATCAGGTTCAAGGTTTTCATTATTTTCAATATCCATCTGTTTCTCCTGGAAACATGATCTTATTTTTCATTATAATATTATCGGTAATCTTTTCTTCCTATTTATCATTAAATGTAATTCATGTTCTTTGAACTTGTCAATAGAAATACCCCTTATTATAAAATATAGTAAAAAAAATAAATAATAACAGGAAAATTCTAGCAAAAATTCAAAAAAACTTATGAATTTCATAGTATGAAATTGTTAAAAGGCACAAATTTAAAATTGCTGGTAAAGAGAGCTTGTTTATTGACCGTATATTGTAATGAATGATAAAAACAAAACTTTTTATATCTTTGTATATAGGTTTCCTCGTATATATTGTCTTGAAATCGTTTTTTGGAGTGGGAGGGCTCTTTGACTGTGCATCTTCAGTGCAGTATAAAGATATACTCAATAAGAATCTAAAAGAACTTGAAATAATTTATCATGATCTTTTCCATGATCTGAAATCATTAAAATCAAATGCTCATATTGTAAAATTATATTCCAGGGAACTGGGATATTTCGAGGCTGATGAACATGTAATTAAATTCCAAGGCATGGGTCCAAAAAAAAGCTTCTATAAAGTCGGTACGATACTTAGGCGTAACCAAGCTCCCAAGAAAGAAACTCAAGTTTTTTTTATAAGTGTGGGTTTTGCTGTTTTCTTAGTAATATTTTTATTTTCTTTAATTTTTCCGGATAGAAAAAAACAAGCTTATGGTAGTAAAAAAAGACGATCCAAAACTTTTATCTTTGTTAGTGAAAATTCTAGAAGATAATGGGATTGGTATTCTGCCCTGCGATACAATTTACGGCATAGTCGGTGTGGCACCCGCAACGGAATCTAAAATACGCAAGGTAAAAGCACGCCGTGAAAAAAAGCCTTTCTTGATACTTCTCCCGGCAGACGATTGGGTAAAGAATTTTACCGAGCAAAACATACCGCGAGAATTGGCCCCTTATTGGCCCGGACCTCTCACTTTGATTTTTAAGCATATACATGGGCAGGGAAAAGTGGCACTTCGAGTGCCCGAGGATGATTTCCTTATCCGGCTACTTTTTGCCCTTAGGCAGCCACTTTATTCTACAAGTGTAAATATTTCCGGGCAGGATTTTCTTTGCCGGATTGACGATATCAAGCGTTTTTTTTCAGATAAGGTGAACATAATTGTTGATGCGGGTGATTTAACCAATATGCTGCCTTCCACGATCGTCGATGTTACAACTGTGCCCTTTACCTTAGTACGAGAAGGGATTTTACAACTCCCTAAAGAGTATTTTCAATAATTTTTTCAGGCTGTAATTACTCTGTTCCTGCCCTGCTCTTTAGCACTATAGAGGGCTTTATCCGCCATATCTTTTATGGTAGTAAGATCTTTTGCGTTTTCCGGAAAACAAGCAATACCCACACTAAGAGTAATTTGACTAAGAGCCCCGTTGAGCTCCTTTAGCAATGTTAATTCAGCGACTTTTTTTCGGACATTTTCCGCCAACGCAGCTGCCTGCTCAAGATTTTTGTTTGGTAAAAGTATGGTAAATTCATCACCACCATAGCGAGCGATGACATCCTTTTTAGTTAATAATTGTTTAAATACCTCAGTAACCTCACATAATGCCTTGTTGCCTACTTCATTTGAATACTGTTCGTTAATCTCCCTGAAATAATCCAAGTCAATCATCATAATTGCTAAAGGTCTGCCCAGGTTAAGGCAGGACTTAAACTGGTCGTGGAGAGCGGTATCAAGATAACGGCGATTGTAAACTCCTGTTAGCTCATCTGTAATTGCTCTCTTACTTGCTTCATTACCCCAACGGACCATATCGGAAAGGAATGTGCCTGTATTTCGCAGCCGCTGGGAGATGATGGACAGCATTTTATACATAATCGAAATGACGATTTCCGGATGAGCTTCTAAAGCTTTATAAAACTCATTTTTATGCATGGTAAAGAGTTCGCTCTTTTCTACTGCAAAACAAGTGGCGGAGCGCGGTGCGTTTTCAAAGATCGACATTTCACCAAAAAAGTTGCCGCCCTTAAATTGGGCAATCTGTTTCTGATTGCCGTCCGGAAGTTTTATTGCACTGTCAATTGTGCCTTTTCTAACGATAAAAAGTTCATCACCTTTATCCCCCTCTTTGCACAAAACAGTATTGCGGGGAACCTTAAGGGGATTAAGATAGCGTGCGATAATCGCTAATTCCTGTGTATTAAGATTTGAGAAAATATTTATTCTTTTCAAAAAAGATAATGTACTCATATAAACCCCATGCTGCTTTTAGGAAGATACAAGCAGTACTCTGTTGCCTCCGCTGGTTCTGGCCTGCCACATCGTATCAAATGCCTTTGTTACCAATTCTTGAGCTTCATGCGTATGTAGAGGATATGCTGCGACACCGATGCTTGCTGTTAAATGAAAATCTTCATCACCAATAAAATCCTGCATGTTGAAATTAAATATGGTTTCTTTTAATTCCTCGGCAATCGTTTGTGCTTTCTCCAGGTTTTGATCAGGGAGCACGAGCGCGAACTCATCGCCGCGCAATCTTATTCCTATATCGTTACTGGCAAGCTTCGCTTTTACCATATCGGCCAGGACCCTTAACACCTTATCTCCCGCAGCATGACCGAATCTATCGTTTACTTCTTTAAAATTATCCGGCTTTATTACTAACAAAGAGGTTTTTTCTCCATAATTGGGAAGTTGAACTTTAAAATCTTCATCCAAGAAACTGCGGTTATATAGACCGGTCAATTTATCGTAGACGACCTGTTTGCGCAGGTCTTCAATCCACGGCACTTTTTCCGAGACCAGTTTATTGGTATAGCGGATTCTTCCCGCTACCAGTGTAACGAGTTTATGTAAAATACGGGCACAGATAGAAGGGTGCTCCTCGAGAATATTCGTAAAAAGAATTCCCGCAGTGGGGAAACAGAGCAAGATAGTCTCTGTCTCCGCTGCCGCATCCGCTGTGCGGGGGGCATTTTCAAAAAAATCAATCTCCCCGAAGCATTCACCTTTAATGAAATGAGCAATTTCACGCTCTTCATTATTTTCCGTGCGGTTTATAATACGTACTTCGCCTTGTTTTATAATATAGAGGGCGTTGCCCAAGCTGCCGGATTTGAAGATGACTTCGTTATCCGGATATGTTTTGAATTCGCTGTATTTGGCTATTACGTCCAATTCCCGATGCTGAAGTTTGGAGAAGATCTCGGCTTTTTTTAGCAGTGCTATTTTTTCATTCATGTATTAATTATCTGTATTCTCTAGCCAAAATATTATCATTTGTCATCTTTATGTTAGTATATTTCGTTTTTATACGCAAATTTAATCTTTTTTTATTTGCCCTGTCTTTTTGCGTATAATATACCCCGGTTTGACTTTTTTTTCTGTCTTAAGATAATATTCCTTTCCGTGGTCGGCCTTTTCCACAGGCTGCTTGTTTTCGTCCAAAATAAGGAATTTGTTATCTTCGATGAAGCACACATCATAACCGATATACTCAATTGTATCATCCGCCCGGATTTGGTTTTTCACATACAGCCGGAACTGTCCGGGTTCGATTTGTTCCCCGATCATACCCAAAAAAGCATATGATCGAATGTAGGATGTGAGCGTCGGTTTTTGGATTTCTTGTTTATCGAAAAAGAATCCTGTCCAGAACTCCCTGTGGCTTACCTTATCAAGCTCGGCAATATACTCGCTGATGTCTTCATTCGTATTTTTAAGCAGCTTATCCAGAGTTTTGCGGTAGGCACGTGTGACAATAGCGGTGTAGTACACGGATTTCATCCTGCCTTCGATTTTTATGGCATCAACACCGGCGTCGTGTAAAGCTTTAAGATGATTTACCATACACAGGTCCTTGGAAGAGAGGATGGATGTAAAGTTTTCCCCTTCAACAAGCGGGAAATACTCTCCCGGTCTTTCCTCTTCTTCCAGCACGCGGTAGTGCCAGCGGCAGGAATGCGCACAGTCGCCTTTATTGGCGGAACGCTCAGCCATAGAGGCACTTAAGAAACAACGCCCGGAATAGGCAAGGCACATAGCACCATGTGTAAACACCTCGATTTCAATGTCAACTTTATTTTTTATCCGTTCTATTTGTTTGAGATTGAGTTCCCTGCCCAGTACCAGACGGGTGAATCCCGCATCCTTATAGAATTTGGCTGCCTCGGAATTAATGCAGTTGGCCTGAGTGCTCAGGTGCAGGGGGACTGAAGGAAGATACTGCCTTAAGCCTTTCACAATACCGATATCACTTATTATAAATCCGTTAAAAGGAAATTTTCCGATGTATTCCATGCTCGCGATCAATTTTTCAATATCATTATCATGAAAGTAAATGTTGAGCGCGCCGTACAGTTTTTTGTCTTTTTTTAACCCGGGGATTTCAGTGTATTCCGACCCACTGAAATTATCCGCCTGTGCGCGCAGCGAGAAGTTCTTTATCCCGATATAGACTGCATCGGCACCGAACAGATAAGCAAATTTGAGTTTTTCTAAATTTCCTGCGGGAGCAACCAGTTCCATGATGATCCTTATAATATGTACATATTATAACTTAACATTATAGATAAAAGTCAAGTTTTTATTTATACTTGTAGCAGATAAAGGAGTTGTTTTTCACTGCGCAAACACCGATGTAAAAAGAGATAACCTATGAATGAAATAACATTTAAAAGCCGCCTTTATAAACAGGGCTCAATTATCTGGATGGAACGCTCCAAAGCCATGCCCTATTTTTTTATTATAAAAAGCGGACAGTTAAAGCGTTTCTTAAAGATTATGCAGGATGAAGATGTAACCTATTTAAACAGCGGCGACACCTTTGGACTTATAGCCTGCCTTACGGATCATGCCTATCTGGACAGGCTGGTAGCTGTAAAAGATACTGTTGTAATAATGATTGAAAAGAAATATATTATTCCTTTTCTTGCCGGAAAACCCGATATTTTTTTAAAAATAGTCAGTGATTATTCAAATCGTTTAAGGAAGATAAACCAAAAACTTTTTTCACTCTGCTCCACATCCCCCTATATGGACCTTCCCCGCTATTTATTGGAAATCGGTAATTATTTCAAAAAGCGAAATATGCTGAGTCATTACCTCTATGCCCTCAACAAATATGTTGATTATACAGATGATGAGGAGTCCAAAAAACAGGCGCTAAAACTCATAGAGTCTTTAAAATCAGAACAGAACATTACAATTCGTGAACCGGTCAGGATGGGTGCGCATCTTATTTATCAACCCGGAGACATTATCTTTTTAGAGCAGGAGAAGGGAGAGAATTTTTATTTTATCGAGCAAGGCAAGATAAAGATTTCCCATATCGATCGGGAAAAAGAATTTGTAATTGCCATATTGCAGCAGAATGAATTTTTCGGAGAGATGGCCATCCTCAATCAGCTTAAACGAAATGCTACGGCAATCGCCTTTAGCGAAACCAAACTGCTTGAACTAAGCAGAGATACCTTCATGAATCAGCTTGGGGCTAAAATCCTGGAAAAAATATTTACCAGTTTCGCCCGCCGTATCTGGTATTCTTACCGCCGCTCAATCAATTTAAGTTATAAGAATCCTGTTACCCGGCTCTATGATTGTTTGGATTTTATTATTCAATCAAAAGAAGGAAGACAGAAGGACCAGTCCTATATCTTCGATATTTCTTTAACCGATTTGCGTGTCATGACCAATACAAGTAATGAGCCCGATAATGTTATTAAAGATTTTCTGGGTGATGATAACATTCGTTATAACTACGGCAAACTATCAATAAATAAATTAACTAAATACTATGATACCCTTCAGATCTATCTGACACGAGAAAGGTCAAAGTGAGTAAATAATTATTCAGCTGCAGTTCTGTTTCTGTTATTTACTTTTTTTAGGCTTTTTAGTATCTGCCGGGGATTTTTGTTTTTTTACTTTTCGTGGTCTGGTTTTGCCAAAACTACCCCGCCAAATCTTACCCTTCCGACTTTTTCTGTCACCTTTACCCATATGTTACTCCTCATGCCATCGTTAGCTTTAAACAAAAATAAATATTTCTTTACATGAAAGCAGTATGAATTGTCTTTATTAGAATTAATTTATTATGCTTTGTCAAGCTTTGGAGCAAAGAGCAAACGCAAATATTGTAAAGAGCTGAATAGCTTAAGTACCGCGTCATCAATCAGATCTGCGGAAATCGCTTTAAAGCTGATATGGTCGGAAAAAGATTCAATAATCTGCTCAATAGATTCGGCATATGAGGTTGGCCCAAAGCGGCTTAGTACATGCTCTTTTTTAGCTTTAGGTGTGCAGTGGAGCAGCAGTTTTGCATCTTTAAAAAGCGAACGATTCGCCATGCGCACCTGCTCCTGAAATTGTGCTGAAGCTGCACGGGTAAGAATCATATGCTGCAAATCGAAGGAAAGAAAAGAAAAATCAACAAAATCATTATGAAAAAGATTTTCCACTTCTTCAGTGAGTGAGTGGAGAAGCGGCGGGGGGAGTGCGTTATGCAATTTTTTTATATATGAAAGATATGCCCGCTTTAGTTGTGATTTCTCTTTGCTTTGCAGGGGAACGTACAGCGACGAATAAAAAGTGCACGGATAGTGATCAAACATATTAATAAATCCATCCATCACATCCAGTTTTCTTGCTAAAAGCGGAATACCCAGAAGCAGGGATTGTAGATACGGGTAACCAAAACCTTCCTGTACTGATGAACAGCACATCAGGGAGCTGGCAGTGAGTAAAGAGGGGAAACTGATTCCCAGTTTAGCTAATTCCAAGCCAATACCAAAAAAGCCCGGAATGAGATTTTCCCGATAACAGCGTTCCACAAAAGCGGAGTATGCTCTCTCAGATTGAGATACTCCGGGTAGCGTTAAAATAAGCATGGCCTTTGGTGAAAGCAGTTTTGTTATAAGTCCTGCTTCCAGTACATTTTTACGCCTTATAGCTCTGATCGGGTAGATAGTTAATACTGTATCTTGCTCAATGGTGTGACCGAACTGCTTGCCGTAATCGGCCAGGATTTTTTTTACCTGCCGGGGCTCAGTTTGCTGCCCTGTAAAGGCTGTGATGGGATTTTCTACAAGATAAATTAATTCTTTGGGCAGACCCGCTTTAAGGAGGATATCTCTATCGCGAACATTTATTACGATGTAACGGACTTTAGCCGCTACGGGATAAAAAGGATGGGTAACTATCTTTTTAAGCTTTATCATATTATAAGGGCGTCCTGCTTCGGGAAAATCGTGAATCTGCAAAATGATTCGCTGCGGCAGATCGGAATCCACGATCTGTAATATTGCTTCGGAAAAAATAGGATTTTTACCTAACTGGTAATTGTGAATCCACCAGATCGCAGCTTGGGATGAGAAGTCGGAGACTAATTTGCTTTTAAGCAGGCTTACTTTTTTCTGGAGAGCCTCCGGTTTATCAATATGATTGATATAGTCGATTTCAGGAACAATGGTAATGCTAAGCTCAATAGCGGATTTTAGCTCGCTTAAATATAATCGAAGTTTATTAAAAACATTATCCGTGTTTTCTTTTCTCCCGCACACTAAAGTGATGCGCTTGAAAAGATGTGAGGAGTGTGCAATGGCCATCACACCCTGTACAATAACATCCGTTACGCCGCCGGGCAGAAGATGATAATGGAAGATCACCAGCTCATTCATGTGTTCTTATCACTTATAATGAGATAAGACCATGACTGTCAACAGTTTTTTGCATTTATTATTATCATAAAAGGCTCACGGATTTGCACGGATGGACACGGATTAAAAATTTAACTACAGATTGCACAGATGATACTGATTTAATATAATTGAAACCACAGATTGCACCGATTATTATTTTGATTACACAGATTCTTTCTTTATTTATAAATCTGTGTAATCTTTAAAAATCAGTGAAATCTGTGTTATTTTTAAAACAGATGAATGAGCGAATTAAATCACTTGTTGTTAACCTTTATGGCAAGAGCCTGGGTCAGAAAACCTATGCCAAACTCTGTGGAATACTGGCAGCTGCACATAAAGCATTATACAGACAACATACCTTTAAAAAACAAACATTTCCCTTGGATCATCGTGATACTGTGCTCATTACGTACGGTGATCAGTTTAACCTCGCAGGTGAAAAATCTCTTAAAACTCTGTCTAGATTTTTAGGCAAATATGTAAAAGGAATAATATCAGGGGTTCATATTCTTCCTTTCTTTCCTTATTCTTCGGATGACGGATTTTCCATAATTGATTATACAAAAGTTGACCCGATGTTGGGAGACTGGCGCCAGATTAAAGCTATTGCCCGAGAGTTTGACTTAATGTGTGATCTGGTATTAAACCATATGTCGAGTAAAAGTGTATGGTTTAAAGAATTTTTAAAGGGTAATCCCCGGTATGCGGAGTATTTTATAACAGTACCACCGCACACGGATCTGTCTCTTGTCACGCGTCCGCGTGCCCTGCCGCTGCTGCACAGTTTTTCTGTTGCCAATACAAAAAAGTTATTGTGGACTACTTTTTCAGAGGACCAGATCGACCTTAATTACCGCAATCCTCAAGTACTGTTGGAAATGATTGAGGTCCTCTTGTTTTATATCAGGCAGGGAGCAAGGCTTATCCGCTTGGACGCCATAGCGTACGTATGGAAAGAGCCCGGAAAAAGCTGTATCCATCTGCCGCAGGTTTATCTGCTTGTAGAGCTGTTTCGAGTCATTATCCAAACTCTTGCTCCCCGTGTGCTGCTGATTACCGAAACAAACGTCCCGCACAAAGAGAATATCTCTTATCTTGGTGATGGCAGCAACGGGGCACATATGGTTTATCAATTTTCCCTGCCCCCGCTGGTGCTCCACTCTTTTAGAAGTGGAGATGCGAGCGCGCTCAGCAGCTGGGCGGACGGATTAACTCTTAAAGCAAACAACTGTACGTTTTTTAATTTCCTTGCCTCACATGACGGGGTAGGAGTATTACCGGCTTATGGAATTCTATCTCCGGACCAGATAAACGATCTTGTTGATTTTGTGGAAAAAAAGGGCGGAAGGATTTCATATAAAGATACTGAACAGGGACCTGTTCCCTATGAGCTTAATATTTCATATTTCAATGCCATTACCAGTGAGGATGAAGCGCCGAAACTCAGGGCACAAAAATTTCTTGCCGCGCAAGCCATAATGCTGGCATTTAAAGGTGTGCCGGGAATATATATTCACAGCCTGCTCGGTTCGAGTAATTATTATGCGGGAGTGGAAAAAACCGGTGTTAATCGGGAAATCAATCGTGAGAAGTTGGATTTTAAAGCTATTGAGCTGGAGTTAGAGCTCAAAGGCAACCTGCGTTCGTATGTATACAGAGGTTTTGTAACCCTGTTAACTGCACGCTCTTCTCATCCTGCGTTTCATCCTCTGGGCCGGCAGCTGGTGATAAAATCAGGCAAAGAACTTTTTGTTGTAGTGAGGGAAGCGCTTGATGGCAGTGAGCGGATTGTGTGTATTCATAATGTGGCGGCTTATAGAGTGGATTTTAACTGCAACGCCAATCTGCTGTCCTTGACTCCCGGTTTACCCTTGCGCGATATTATTTCCGGCAGATTATATGGTCCGCAACAGATATGGAAAGCAAATGCATTGTCTTTACAGCTTGATCCGTTTCAAGTACTCTGGCTGGTACCGCAAAAAGCGAATTAAAATAATTGCATTTCTACGATCTCCATACTACACTATAACTGAAATACGAGGATACTAAAAAGCACGTATTATATCAATAAGGAAGAAGGAGCTTAACGTATATGGCCAAGGAAAAATGCAAGGCATGGGTGGTAAGTATTAATATGGGTTTGGGTCATCAGCGCGCGACATATCCGCTAGTGGATATTGCAGAGCAAGGAATTTTACTGGTAGGTGAAAAGGATACCTCTTCAGATGAAGAAATAAAACTCTGGCAACGTATAACGGGCGGATATGAATTTATATCGCGTATTAAAAAAATCCCTTTAAGCGGCAATATGCTCTTTAGTATAATGGATAAATTTATGGACATTGCCCCCATATACCCGCTGCGCGATATGTCCAAACCCGGTTTCCAAACCAGACTTATTTATAAATATATTAAAAAGGGATTGGGGAAATCTCTTATGGAAAAAATTGAGAGCAAATTGTTGCCATTAATTTGCAGCTATCCGGTTCCGGCACTTATTGCGGATTACCATAATTACAGCAGAAACTACTGCATTATTACGGATGCGGAGATAAACAGAGCCTGGGTGCCCAAGGATCCTGCTTCAAGCCGTACGGTTTATTTTGCTCCCTGCAGCAGGGCGCTCCAGCGTTTGCGCCAGTATGGCGTGCTTGACGAACGTATTTTTCTCACCGGATTTCCTATGCCGAAAACCGTATTGGGTAGCGAGAAGCTGGAGGTACTGCGCCACGATCTGGGTCAGCGGCTGCACTATCTGGATCCTAAACATAAGTTCTGGCCCCTGCATGAGCTTAATGTTAAGCATTTCTTGGGAAACCAGTATATCCGGTTTAAAAAGGAAAGAATGTTTTCCATCGCTTTCGCAGTGGGTGGTGCGGGAGCACAGACCGATATTGCCTTAAAAATTGCCAAGAGCTTAAGGGATAAGATTTTGAAAAAGGAACTAAAGCTGTACCTGATTGCCGGTATACGTGAAGAGGTATATAATCATTTCATACACGGTTTGAAAGATTTGGGTTTGTCAACCGAACTGGTACCTATTATCTACTCAGATAATATCTATGAGTACTTTGATAAATTTTCAGCACTCATGCGCGTAATCGATGTGCTTTGGACCAAACCCAGTGAGCTCTCTTTTTATTCGGCGCTGGGTCTGCCCATTATTATGTCCGATTGCATCGGAGCGCAGGAGCGTTATAATAAAAAGTGGCTTTTGGAAATTCAAGCCGGTATTCCGCAGGAAGATCCTGAGTATGCCAATGAATGGCTTATTGACCTCTGGAAATACGGGCGCTTGGCTGAATCGGCCTGGGACGGTTTCTTAAAAGCGCGTAAGTTTGGTACCTATAAAATATATGAGGTACTGCGTACAGGTACTATGATCAGAGAAACTTCTCCACTGCGCCGCTAAAAAAATATTGACGAACGGCACATAACGGGCTAAAATTCAGTATTGGTAGTTTCAGATAGCTCAATGTGTGGTATATTTATATATAAACAAAAGAAGGGGGATGGATTATGTCATTCGTACAGCATAAACCGCTCAAATATATAATTGCAGGGATATTTTTTATATTCTCCGCCATGGGGCTCTGTGCTACAGAGAAATTTGCTATTGCGGTAATGGATTTTAAAGTTACCAATGTAAAAAAAGATGAAGTAGATCTTCTCATAGATTACTTTAACCATTCTTTATTCCAAACGGGAATATTTGATGTAATCCAAAAAGATAAAAGGGACAGGCTGTTAAAAGAGATTGAGTTTTCCTCCTCCGATTTGGCCGATCAAAAGAAGACCAAAGAGATAGGCAAACTGCTTTCGGCAAAGCTTTTAATCTTCGGCAGTGTGGGGAAGCTGGGCTCAAATATTATTTTTAACATGAGCGTTCTGGATGTGGAAACAGGAAGTACGGTGAGCTCCCATTCAAAAACATACGATAAGCTTGAAGACATCGTGGAGGATCTGCCCAAGATTTCGGGGACCATCGCCAATGCCGCCATGCAGAGCATGTTTATTAAAAAGGCGCGTGTGATATTTTATGATAATTTCAGCTCTAAATCCTGGATAGAGTCGGATATTTTGTTTTATAAAAACGGTAAATATAATATTTACAATAAAGAAAGAGAATGGTATGTGTGGGATACAACAAGCATAGATGATTTTGTATTGGAAATAGAAGCGCAGTGGATAGAGGGTGAGGAGAACGCCGGGTACGGCGTGATCTTCAGGCTGCAGGATGAGAATAATTATTACGACTTTACTTTAACAAGAAGTGGTTATTACAAGATCGAGAAATTTATTAATGGGCAGTATTACGATATGACCTCGTGGGAGCGCAGCAATGCCATAAATGATAAAGGTGTAAATTACCTTAAGGTTCAGGCTGTGGGCAGACATCTGACCTTCTATGTGAATAATATTAAAGTAAAAGAAATCTTCGATTCCACATTTACAAAAGGGAACTTTGGTATGTTGGCAGGTGCCGGTGTGCATGCGGCCTTTGATAATCTTGTGGTATATCAGGGGAACCTGCTTTTTTATGAGAATTTTAACCAGGTGAATACAAACTTTGGCAATTCCAGCCAGGCGGCTTACAGTAACGGTGAATACATAATTAAGGCCGGGGATAGTGATTACTACTCCTGGGTAGATGTGGAGTATGAAAACATTTCTTTCCGTGCCGATACGCGCTGGCAGGCCGGGCCGCTTGAATCAGGTTATGGTCTGGTATTCCGAGTTATGGATATAGACAACCACTATTTATTTATTATTTTGAAAAGCGGCTATTATCGTTTTGGTTATTATGAAAACGGTGAATGGAATGTGCTGATCGATTGGACCAAATCGCGCTTGATCAATCCCGAAGGCAAGAACATAATGCGTGCAGAGAGTGTGGGTGGTATGCATAAGCTCTATATTAACGATAATTTGGTGGGCGAATGTGAGGATTATACCTTCAGTAAAGGGCGAATAGGTTTTTTCAGTGCGGCCGAGATTACGGCGGTTTTTGACAATGTCGAGGTTTTCAAACTTGATCAGTGAGCAGGGCTCTGTTACTAGTTAGGAATGCATAATTGTCCGCAGGCAGCATCGATACTTCTTCCTTTACTGTAGCGCTGGGTTACCTTAAAGCCTTGTTTTTTAAGCCGGGTTATAAAATCAGCGAGTTCCCCTGACTGCGGCTCACGGAAGGGGAGGCCGGATATCTTATTCCAGGGAATAATATTGATAACTGTTTTAAGAGACTCTGTAAAATTTTTAAGCATTGTAATATCATACGGCCTGTCATTAACTCCGGGTAGCAGCACAATTTCCAATGTCAAACGTTTCCCTGTTTTCTGTTGATAGGCCTGTAATGCCTGTTTTAATTCCGGGAGTGGATTGGCTTTGGCCTGCGGGAGCAGCTGCATTCTGCTGTCCGGATCTGCGGTAATAAGGCTGAGTGCCAACCTTACATACGGCCCCGAACTGACCAGTTCCCGTAAGCCCGGCAGATAGCCGCAGGTAGAAATGGTCATACGGCGTAGACTCACACCTGAACCTGCCGGGTGATGAAGAATGCGGATGGCTTTACTTACTTCATTTAAATTACACAGCGGTTCTCCCATACCCATAAATACAATATGCGAGATATCGCTTGTGAGTGCTTTAATTAATAGATACTGCTCAACAATTTCGTGAGCAGCCAGATTGCGAATTAATCCCATGCTCGCCGTACCGCAGAAAGCACACCCCATGGCACAACCTGCCTGGGTAGAAAGACAAATGGTATTTCTTCCTGCTTTATCTGAAATCAGAACCGTTTCGATATATCTTCCGTCAAAGAGCCGGAGTTTAAATTTGGCTGAGTCATCGTGGGCTTTAATTGATTGAATAATCCGGGAGGAAAGTGCAATCGAGTGTTGGGCAAGTAAGGTCCGGAAGTCTTTAGGCAGATTTGTCATGGCATTGAAATCAAAGACTGATTTGTGCAGCCACTGAAATAATTGTGTACTGCGAAAACTCTTTATTTGACCAAAGTTATGCTTGATTTCTTCGGGCAGAAGGCCTGTAAGGTGTATTTTCATAGTATGGTTCTTATATAGTTTTACTCAGCAAGTATTAAATTTCGCAGCAGGTTTGGTTTACGGAACTCTTCGGAAAACAGCTCGCAAGGAAAACTTGAGGTGCGTGCTGTAAAGCGGAGGTACGGTTTCACTCGTTCATCGGTGTAATCAAAGAAATTACCGTCATATGCAACGGCATAATTATTTCCTATTGTAACAAGTGTACAGAGTTTATCCCAGCTCTCGGTACGCCATAAGTGGATATGTGAAAAATCAGCGGCAATAAGAAGCCCCAGCTCGGAATTAAAAGCCAGGGAAGAAGCAAACCCGTTTTCAAGTTTCAGAACCTTTAAAAGCTGCCATGAGGAAGTATCCCATAGGGTGATGCTTTTATCCCAACTGGCAGCGGCAAGTATTGTTCCGTCAGAATTAAAGCACACGGCGGGTATTCCTCGCCCCGGACCTTTAAGTACGTGTGCGATTTTAGCTTCCGCAGCGTCTACTATTAAGATAAAAGGGGCGTCGCTTCCTACGGCCAATAGTGAGTTTTTAGGGTTGAAAGCAATCGAACGAATTATGGATTTTATTCCTTTTACCGTAGCCAGGGATTTTCCCGAAACAACATCCCACAGCTTCAGTGTTGTGTCTTTGCTGCCGGAAGCAAGCAGTTCTCCCGTATGATCAAAAGCAAGGGTATAAATATCGTCGTCATGGGCCTGCCAGCTGGACAATACTTTCTTTGAAAAAGGATTCCACAACTTAATGGTTTTATCTCTGCCGGCGGAAGCGAGCAGGCGTCCGCCGGGATGGAAGGCAAGTGAAAAAATATCGTCGGTATGTGATTTAAGGATTGCAACAAGTGCGCTGCTTCCCGTATCCCAAAGCTGGATCTGTCTGTCTTTATCTGCAGTGGCGAGAAGGGAGCTGTCAGGTGAAAAAGCCGTTGCTGTAACAGACCGCCTGAAAATAGTAAGTGGATTTAAAAATTCTCCTGCGAAGAGATCCCAGAAGATTATTTTGTTATCTCGACTGGCCAAAGCCAGATAACGGCCGTTTTGACTTATGCTTGCTTTGTCAAGCAGACTGGTTACCGGAAGAATTTTTTTTAATAATGTGCCCTCGGCTATATCCCACAGCAGGATGGAGTTGTCCCAGCCGCCTGAGGCTACAATAGTTCCTTTGGGATTTATAGCCACAGTTTCGACTAAACCCGTATGACCTGTAAATGTACGGGTTAATGAAGCATTAAAAAGATCCCAGAGCTTTATGGTCAAATCCCAACCTCCGGAAACACTAAAAGTGCCGTCCTTATCAATGGCAACGGACTGTACCACACCGGTATGACCTGTAAAAGTACGGATGAGAGTACCTGAAAGGGCGTCCCAAAATTTGAGTGTGCCGTCGCCGCTTCCCACAAGTATAAACCTGCCTTCCTTACTCCAGGCCAGGGAAGTGACAAAATCGGTACTGCGCAGGAGTGTATGCCATAAATCACCACTTGAGCTCTCCCATAATTTAACTGTTTTATCGGCACTGCCTGAGGCGATAAAGCGTCCGTCAGGCGAGAAACTTATGGTATTTATAAATCCGTCATGAGCCTTAAGGTCGTATACCAAGCTTTTAGAAAGGGTATCCCACACTTTAACCGTACGATCGGCTCCGGCGGAAGCCAATAGACTGCCGTCGGGATTAAAGCTTAAGGTATGAACCGATCCGCTGTGTCCCTGTAAAGTGTGGATGAGCTTGCCTGTGGCAGTCTCCCATAATTTTATGCTGCTGTCGGTACTGGCCGAAGCGATCATGCTCCCGTCGGGATTAAAGATTACGGTGGTTACAGATCCGGAGTGGCCGTGTAAGGTACGCAATAAGGCACCCGAGGCAACATGCCATAACTTAACACTCTCATCGGTGCTGGCCGAGGCTAAAAGTCTGCCATCCGGACTGAAAGCCAGAGCATTTACACAAAAAAGATGGTTTTCCTGTATTTCGAGTTGAGGATCAAAATGAACCCGGATATAATCGATAATAAGTTTTTCAATATCTTTGCATCCTGCATCTCTGGCATAGTCCAAAGCTGTTTTTCCGTAATTATCTTCCTTAAGAACATCTATTCCTTGTTCGATCAATTTTTGCGCTTCAGGAATTTTGCACTGGGAAGCTGCCAGATGCAGAGCCGTACCGCCTGCATAAAGATCTTCCTGTGCAGTTTTATGTTCTGCGGATGGCGGCTTTTCTGTTTGACAGTTTGTTATCAGTAAAATACAGATTAAACTTTGAAATAAAAACGTGCTTGCAATCTTCATTCTCAGAATGCAGTATACAATAAGTCTTCGTAGAGTACAAGCTTTTCTTAAAACCGGACAAAGTCTATAAATAAAATGGAAAAATCCTTTTGCCTGTTTTAAAATTAATTCTAGGAGAATTATATGAGAAGAGTAAGGTTTTGGACTTTGATTGTGCTGTTATTATATACTTCAGTATCCTTGGTATGTGCTGAGGAAGCGGTGGATGAATCGGCTAAAATCAGCATCTGGTATCCGGATGATTGGGGGATGGAGAGTGATGAAGATTCCTTGATGATTGTGGATCCTAGTGGTGAAGTTATCTTTATATATATACTCGTAGCAAGTGACAAGATGGAAGATGCGCTCGAAGTATTGAAAAAGGAGCTTTTGAGTATGGTATCCGACCTGCAAAGCGTAGGTGAACCGGAAGAGGATGATTTGAACGGAATGGAGTGTATATTTATGGAAGCACAGGGGAAGATCGACGGTGTGGGGGTTGATATCGGAATAATGATGGTGATTACACCGGCGGACAAAGTACTGCTGGTTATGGGTATTGTGGAGAGCGCCAAATACGAAAAGCATGAGGAGACGATTGCGGAGATCATAATGGGCATACAGCCGCTGTAATAATCGTATTTAATAAAGATATAATACGGAACTCTTGTCAAAATACATCCAACATAGTAGAGTAGCCTATGATTAGATTTCTTATTAAGAAGACCTTTTTTGACATGTGGGATAATATACTCACCATAATTATTCTCAATCTCGGTTTTATTATTTTCATACTTTCCGGCTTTGCCATCGAGTATGCGGTTATTTATCTATTACAATTTTTTGTAGCAGATACAAATACATTTATAGCGTTAGTACTGAGTCATTTTATTTACCTGCCGGTTGTATGCCTGTTTTCCATATATGCGGGGGCAGTAAGCTGCGTGACCAAGGATATCACGGATTATAAAAAGCCCAGTTTTAAAAGCTTTATTGCTAATCTAAAAGAAACCTATAAATCGAGCCTTGTTTTTGGGATTCTTAATTTCGTACTTTTATTTTTTTTACTTATCGCAGGTATTTATTATCTTGATACCATGGATAACCTTATTAATCCCATTATATTTTTCTTTCTTGCCTGGCTTTTTATGTTTTGGATAGCCGCCTCGCAGTATTTCTTTGCTTTACAGTCAATGTTTGATAAAAAGCTTAAGAAAAATATTAAAAAGATGATACTCCTTCTGCTCGATAATACCGCTTTTACCCTTTTTACCCTGTTATTGGGCTCAATAATCATCTTGGGTTTATCGGTTCTTACCATTTTTATGTTATTCGGTTTTTCCACAATTTTACTCTGGTATAATGTGGCGCTAAAACTGCGTATGCGTAAATATGAATATTTAGAAAAAAACCCCGAAGCAAACCGTCGTAGAATTCCCTGGAAAACGCTTTTACTCGAAGACAAAAAACTAGTCGGCAGAAGGACAATTAAAAGTCTGCTCTTTCCCGATAAGGACTAATCTGATTAAAATTATAACCTGTAATTATGACACTGCGGAATATCATACCAATACATAAATATAGCTCTTTTCTTTTTGATATGGACGGTACCCTGGTAGATACTTCCGAGCTTATCTATCAATGTTTTCTGCATACGGTAAAGCACTATCATGGCCCGGCCATCGAACGCCAGCAGGTGGTCACTCATATCGGTCTTCCCTTAAAGCAGCAACTGGAACTGTTTTTAGGTAAAATGACCGACAGTGAATTTACTGATGTTTACGGAATATACAATAAATATCAATTAGAAATTATACCTGCCTATCTTACTGTTTTTCCCCATGTGCATACTACGCTGCGGGAATTGAAAAAGCGCGGAAAGAAACTGGCAATAGTCACTTCGCGCAAGCTTAAGTCATTGGAAAATTTTTTAAAACTTAAAGGCCTTGCAGAGTATTTTGATCTGCTCATCACACCTGAGAGTACTTTAAGACACAAACCGCATCCGGAACCCGTACTCAAAGCACTCACCCTGCTTAAGGCTGAGCCTAAAGCAGCCCTTTTTACCGGCGATAGTATCTGGGATCTGGAAAGCGGTAAAGCTGCCGGAGTGGATACGGCTTTAGTAGTGTGGAGTAATAACGATATCTCAGACTTGTCCCCGCAGCCTACCTACCGGCTGCGGAGTATACAGGATCTTATTGGCAATCGCAGTTAGTGAGGTCAGCTTACAGCCACTTCTTTTTTTTGAAGAAGAGAAGCAAGCCGGTTACAATTATCACAATAAGCAGCAGCACTGCAAAATAGCCCCAATGCCACTCTATTTCTGGCATATACTTGAAGTTCATACCGTATAACCCCACAAGGAAAGTAATGGGGATAAAGATGGTTGCAATGATGGTGAGCACCTTCATTACCTCATTCATTTTATTGCTCACACTGGAGAGGTAGATGTCAAGCAGGCCGGACACCATTTCACGGAAGGTCTCTGTGGTATCAATTACCTGGGCAATGTGATCATAGAGGTCTTTAAGGTAGGGGGATATTGCCTCGCTTATCAAGCTTGTTCCGGCCCGCTGCAGGTTATTAATGATTTCCCGTAAAGGCCAGACGGATTTTCGAATGTTAAGGATTTCCCGTTTAAGATCATATATCAGTTTCAGGGTAGGGGGTGAAGGTTTATTGATTACTATCTGCTCCAAGTCTTCGATTCTGTCGCCCAGTTTTTCTAAAATAAGATAGTAATTGTCAACCAGCGCATCGATGAGGCTGTAGCCCAGATAGTCCGCTCCCATGCTGCGGATGCGGCCTTTATTCTGGCGTATCCGATCCCGGATCGGCTCGAACACATCTCCCTGATATTCCTGAAAAGAGATAACATAATCCGAACCGATGATAAGCGACACCTGCTCGGTTTGAATGTTATTATCATGGGAATGAAGCATTTTCACAATTGCCGAAAGATATTTGTCCGTCTCTTCAACCTTGGGGCGTTGATTTGTATCTAAAATATCTTCTAAAATGAGGTCGTGAATATGAAAGTGTGTGCCTATGGCTTGGATTGCGGGAATATCGTGCAGGCCGTCGATGTTGATCCACTTTACATCAGTGTTATTTTTAAGCTGTAATAACTCTTCTATAGAAGAAAATTCCTTCTCCTCAAAAGTTTCCGCATTATATGAAAAAAGTGTGATGCGTATTTTTTCCCGCTTCTTTTTACCGATATGAATAAGCGTACCGGGGGGGGATGTGGTGTGAGGTGAGATTTGTTTCGCTGATTTTGCCATCTTACTGCCCTCCGCATTTTATATTGTGCTTTATAAGCTTACACTTTTTCAACGCGTGTGGCAAACATCTTAATTCCCTCGTCCGGAAAATATTCTTTGAGCTCATTGACTACCTGGCGAATTTTTTTTGCTTCGGCAAGCTCGCAAAAAATTATCATAATAAAGTTTTCTTCCGGCCAGATATGATCACCCTGCCTGGGACCGGAGCTTCCCCTGCCGCGTACTTCCGGTATTATCGTGCGATACTTTCCCGCCTGATATTTATCTAACAGATCCAGCAAATCTTCCTGTATTGAGCGGTTGCCGATTATTTCCACACGTATCATGATGTTCTCTCCTCTCTTAGGCGCTGCAATCGTATCTGTCTGCGATTTTCCTGTTTTAAACGCTTTTTCTGTTTAATCTTATCACTGAATTTATTAAAGATAGCATAGAGTACTGGAATGAGAAATAATGTTAAAAACGTGCTCATGGTAAGCCCGCCCACAACCGTTTTGGCTATGGGTTGAACCAGGCTCGCTCCTTCCCCTTTTAAGAAAGCGATCGGCGCTAATCCCAAAACCGTGGTAAGTGTTGTCATCAGTACGGGGCGCAGCCTGTTCCCGCCTGCCTCGATACACGCTTCTATAAGCGGACGGCCGCGCTTGCGAAGGAGATTGGTATAGTCCACGAGAACTATACCATTGTTGACTACAATACCGCCCAGCATGATCAATCCCACTATAGTGAACAGACTGAATGCTTCTCCTGTAATAAAGTGAATACCTATTACACCGATCAGGGTAAGGGGAATAGTAAAAGCAATAATAAATGGGTCCAGGAAGGATTCAAACTGGGCTGCCATAATACCGAATACAAGCAGAATTGCTATTAAGAATACGAGCATTAAGGCCGGTCCGTATTGCAGCATGTCTTCGTAATCGCCTCCGTACTCAATGAGTAAATTTTCATTAGGGGGAATTTCTTCGGTTATCAACTGCTGAATGTGGGGTATGACCGTACTGATACTGGCACCGGGGGCAATACCACCGGTAATGCGCAGGTAGCGCGTCTGATTTTCGCGATTGATGTTAATCGGACCTGTTGAATAACCGAATTCTGCGAAACTGGCAAGGGCAATCTTTTGTCCGAAATTATTCATAATAAAAATCTTTTCCAGGTCCGGAAGCTGGTCTCTGCTCTGTGTATCCAGAATAAGCAGGATGTCGTATTCGGAACCTCCGGTCCGATACTTGCCGGCTGTAATCCCGTCGATATTGGCTCTCAGTTCCTGTCCGATAGCAGCCATACTTAATCCCAGTGAGTATGCTTTGTCCCTGTTTATTTTTACTTCTATCTCCGGCAGGCCTTCCTGCAGATTCAGTATGGGTTCTGTGATATCAGGTACTTTTTCCTTTAATATACTCAATACCTGCTGTGCTGTTTTTTTGGCAAGATCTCTGTCGTCCGATTTAAAGGTGATGATAAAGGGTGAGGAAGTAAATCCGCCTCCTCTGTGCTGGGAAAAAGTGATTTCAGCGCCAGGAAAATCACCGAAATGCTTTCTTAATTTTTGTTTAATGCTTTCGGAATTCTCTTTACGTTCGGAATACGGGGGAAGAGTTATAGTAAAACTTCCTTTATTTGTCTGGCTTTGTCCCAGAAAGCCGAACACCGAAGGCTCACCAACCTCCGATACAATATCTTGATATGAGGTTACCACCTGTTTAATGACCTCTTCAACCTGCAGCATCACGGAATGGGTAATCTCCAATGAGGTACCGGTGGGAAGCTCTACGCTCAGTTCCACATTATCCTCTTCCTGAGTCGGGATAAGCTCCAAACCTATTGACGGAATAAGAAAAAAACTGGCAATAAACACGGCTACTATTGAAAGGATTGATATTTTTTTATGGGACAGCACCCACTTTAATATGCGCTTATATAAATTCTCAAGACGGGTAAAAAATTTGCCCATGGCGTTATCTATTTTTTCCAGGGAAGGCGGGAGGATAAGCTCCCGGCGTGTGTTGAGCTGCACATATTTGCTCGTCAAAACAGGAACAAGCAGTATTGCCACAATCAGTGATGTAGAGAGAGAAATAACAACCGTAAAGGCCAGGCCTGAAAACATCTCACCGTACACTTCAAGCTGATTGCGAAACAGCGCCAGGGGCAAAAACACACAGATGGTGGTGAGGGTGGAGGCGGTAATGGCCGTAATCATCTCCTGCGCCCCTAAAATTGCGGAGGCGTGCAGCTTTGCTCCTTTTTCACGGTAGCGATAGATGTTTTCCAGAATAACAATGCTGTTGTCCACAAGCATACCCAGTCCCAGGGCTAACCCTGTCAGGGTCATGAGGTTGAGGGTAAGATTGAAAAAATACATAAGCATTAAGGTGATAATGAGTGAAATGGGTATGGCGGTTGAAATAATAATTGTGGATTTAAGACTGCGTAAGAAGATAAAGATAATGGCAACCGCGAAAAGCACTCCCAAAAGAGCCGAAGAGGTAACCTGCTGTAACGAATCCCGGATAATCTGGGTGGTATTGCGCACAACTCCCACTTCGATCCCCATGGGAAGAGAACGATTTATAACAGGCAGGCTTTTTAAAACCCTGTCAGCCACCTGGACCGAGTTGGTACCGCTCTGCTTTTGCACGCTTAAGAACACTCCCGGCTGTCCGTTTATAAATACCAGACTGTCCTGTTCTTTAAACCCTTCAAACACATCTGCGATGTCCCGCAGGCGGATGCCAATCAGGCCGCCTGTGGGATTTTGAGCGGAAAAAGCAGCTGCGGAAGCGGGTGTTTTGTACGCCACCACGGTATTTTTAATCTCCTCAACATTTAAAAATTCTCCGGCACTGCGTACCAAAAAGTTGGTCGTGCCTTCGGTAATAGTGCCCGCTGAAATCTGCAGGTTATTGCCCAAAAGCATGTTTTTAATCTGGGTAAAATTCAGATCGTACGCTTCCAATCTGTTTTGAGGAATTTCAACGCGGATTATTTTTTCTTTCCCTCCCCTTATCGAGGCCAGAGCCACACCGTCAATCTGTTCCAGACGGGGTTGAATATAATTTTCCGCGATTTCCCTTAAATCCTCGGGGCTTCTGTTGCCCGAAACCTTTAACTGTAAAATCGGGATCATGGACATATCGAATTTTAAGATCTGAGGGGTAGTTGCCTCTTCGGGTAGATAATCTTTTATAAACTCCAGCCGGTCGCGCACGTCATTGGCCGCTTCGGCCATATTGGTACCGTAGGTAAACTCTATGAAGATGATGCTCGTCCCCTCAGAAGAGGTGGATGATATTTGTTTTATATTGCTCACATTACTGAGAGTGGATTCCAGAGGACGGGTAATGGTTTTTTCCACTTCTTCGGGACCTGCCCCTGAGTATGAGGTAATAAGCGCCAGACCGGGAAAGCTGATTTCAGGAAATAAATCAATCGCCAGATTGAACGAAGTGTACAGACCGAATAAAACCAGCAGTCCGAATATAATAATCAGGGTGGTTGGCCTGTTAACGACAGTCTTTGTGAGGTTCATAGCAGCTCCTATTGTATAATATCTTCCGCACCGAGTGGTGGAAGTGTTTCAATAATTCGTACCTTTGCCTGATCTTCCAGTACATTTTGACCTTGCGCAACGATTAGTTCACCAGGTTCAAGTCCGGAAAGAATTTCCAATTTATTGTCTATTTCTATACCCGGAATTACTTCCCGTTGTTCAACCCAGGACTCTTCCTTGACTACAAATACGAATATTTTTTCAAGGCGGCGCACCAGACAATATGCAGGGATTTTAACAATATCTTTTTTAGTTTTCGTAATTACTTTTATTTCAGCAAACATACCGGCTTTTACCTGCCCTGCGTTTCCTGTAAAACGCAGTTTTAATTCCAAAGAGCGTGTGGCCGGATCCAGCACCGGACTCACCTCCGTAATACGCGCTTTAAATATCTGCTCTGTAAAAGCTTCAAAACGGACCAGAGCGTCTAAGCCTCTCTGTATTTTACCGATGAAGCGTTCCGCAATGTACGTTACTATTTCCAGCTCACTGGTGCGGGAAATTTTGGCAATCGCTGTCTGCACGGTAATCGTGGAGCCTACGCGTACCGGCAGGGCAATAATGGTTCCGGAGATCGGTGCCCGCACCGGATTGGGCAGAAAATTCTGCCCCGGTCTGCTGGGATCCACTTTGGCAATCAGCTGTCCTGCCGACACATACTGCCCGAGCCCCACGTTTATACTGATTACTTCCCCGTTATTGTTGGCAAATACAGCGATACTGGCCAACGATTCCACATCACCATTCACCTGGATGTAATCATTGATCTCTCCGAGTGTTGCGGGTATTACATTTACGGCGAACACGGTTTCTTTTTCTTCCTGCGGGGGCGCGGGAAAACAGGAGATGGTTACTGTGGTTGATAAAATAAAAGCCGCAAGGGGCAGTATTCTCGATAAAATAAAATTCAGTTGTTTATTCTTCATTGCCGTTCTCCAAATCTTTAAGTGGTGTATTGCATTCATATTCCAGGTCCAGAAGACCTGCCAGATAGTTATATTTTTCCTGTAAAAGATCGATCCGTGCCTGTTCCAGCTCCTGCTCCGTATCTTTTACTTCCAAAAGATCAATTCCGCCCGCGTAATATGACTCAAGCGCCAGATTATAGGTGCGTTCCGCAATCTTTACATTTACTTCTTTACTTTGAATCGACGTTCTGGCCTTTTCCAAATAACGCACGGTCGTGGTTATAGCCAGTTCCGCATTCTTTATAGCCATGTCCAGGCTCTGTTCCGCCAGTACCAGCTGGGTATTAAGGCCGGCAAGCGCGACTCGCGTTTTGGAAGAGGGCAGGAGGGGATCAAGTAATTGGATGATAGTGAAGGATAAAGCACCTCTTTGCTGCGACCAGTTTTCCGGATCAAACAGGTCGTTTTCTAAAGGCCCGTTCATGGTAGGATCAAAGGAAAATCCCACAGTAAGGGACGGGTAAAAAACAGAAGCAGTAAGATCGATTGAGTTTTTTAAAGATGCTACCGTTTCGCGTGTTTGTATTATATCAAAACGCTGGTGCAGGTATTTTTGCAGAAGTTGCTGTGCATCAAATTTCTTGGTCTTGATATCCATACTACCCTTAAGCGTAAGCGCTGCTGAGAGCTCCACGCCGATGTTATATTTAAAGATCATCTCCGCATCAATATAGGAATTTTGAAGTGAAATCAACATGGGTTTGGAGTTCTCCAGGTACACTTGAGTTTTAAGGAGTGAGTACTCGGATATCATGCCGTTCTGGTAGTCGATAACAGCTTGGTTATAGCGGTCCTGGGCATTGTTTACGGTAGACTGTGCTACCTTAATTCTTTCTTTTAACAACAGCAGACTGTAGAACTGCTTTTTTACTTCACGGGAGAGCAGGCTTTTGGCTTTGGAAAGACTGGTTAATCCCGCTTCATAATCAAGCACCGTTTTTTGGATACTATAAAAGCTGGCCATTGAAAGGGTAAGCTGGGCATCCACGGATGCCGTAAGGTTCCACTGTGAGGGTGGTTCATAGCCTGGTATACTAAATCCCAGGTCCTGCTCCTCATTCATGCGCGAGAGGGTCACTCCCGCACCTAACAAAGGAACAAACTCGTTCCAGGAGCTGTCTTTGGCAAAACGCTTGTCGCTCAGATTTAATTCTGCGGATTTCACCGACAGATTATTTTTAAAGGCATATTCTATGGCAGTATCGACATCCATCTCTAACGCGCTGTTTTCCTGCGCCGTAAGCCCGGAACATAAATATAGTAAGATAAAAACACTGCCTAATAATTTACTGCTGTTTAACATAGGCTTTTCCTTTCTGCTGATGCGGTTTTTTATTTCTGCTTATATAACCTGTTATACCGTTACAGAACAGAGAGAATATCTGTCTGGTAAAGGGTAGATAATTGCTATGATCTTTAACTTTAACGGGCAGCTCGCGTAGCTTATGCATAATCAGAAAAAAGATGAATACAAAGATCGCATTGAAATCTTCTTTACCGCCGCGTAAAGAGCCGTGCTCCAGTGCGTCACTTATATAGTCGAATTTGGAAAAAATCTTATGAAGTTCCTGGTGCGGCAGGGCTATGCCCACATTCTGATAGCGAGCCCAGTTTAAGACGGTAATCATACCGGGATTATTCACCGTATAGGAGGTAAGAGCTATGATAAATGAATATAATTTTTCATCAAAACTATTTAGTTTTTTTAAACGTATATTTGTCAGATTGATAAAGTGTTCCTGCTCGCGCTTTATGGTTTTAAACAACATATCGTTCTTGTTTTTAAAATAAAAGTAAAGGCTGCTTTTATTAATACCGATTCTGGTGGTGATCTTTTCAACCGACGCCTTGGTATAACCCTCTTCCGAAATCACCTGTTCTATGGCGGAAAAAATACGGTCCGCTTTTAGCATCTCACTGGCTTGTATCCAGCTTGTCTTTTCAATAGCAGCCGTATCTATTTCATGATGGCTGAGGCTGGCGGCAAATCCGCTTAGACAGTATTCCCGACTTTTGCGGATATACTGTTGGATTGATTCTTTGGATGCTTGTTTTGAAAAATTTAAGAAGTGCGAGTGCGATTGAGTGTGCTGCTTACTCCTAAAAAGCTGCATCAGCCAAAAAAAGGCTGTCAGTTGAATAAAGCGGAGTGAAAGCTCAATGCTTTCATTGTCCTCTATATGCCCGGCATTTAAAAGAGCGGGTGTGAAGACGTGGTTTATTTTTTGCTGTAATTGTGAAAACTGCCGGGCCTGCTCCGGTTTTGAACGCATAATATAGGCGTGAAGAAAAGCACAGTAATACGGATGTTCATGAAAATAGTTGAAAAGAAATGCATTGTATTGCTTTATGAGATTGTGCAGAGGATTATTCTGATAACGAGCAATGAACGCATCTAAACTCCCGGCCATATCGTTAATAAATTTCTCTGTCATTGAGCTTAAAATGTGATCCTTATTTGCGAAATAGTGGTATAAAGCTGCTTTACTGAGGTTGAGTTCTTTGGCCAGCGCAGTAAGACTTGTTTTGGTAAAATGGGTTTTAGACCATTCCCTGAATGCGGCTTCGAGTATTCTGTTTTTCTGCTGGTTGAATAGCTTTTTCATTAAAGTTACCAAACGGTCGTTAACTTAACAATAAATTGAATATAAGTCGGTATATGTAAAAAATCAATAAAAAGTGTAAAAAGTTACTGATTATTATCTCTCACCAAGCTTACAAACAGAGTGTATGAAAAGTCAAAGAGTAGACAGGATTAACAGGATTTTGAAGGAAATCAATACAGCTCGTATTCAACACCCGCTTAACGGGAAGGTGACTATCTATACCCGAAGGCTGCCGGTTTCAGATTTCATGTTTGAAATCCGGTCTTAGGTATGCTATCCTTTAACGCAAGGGGAAAATATGGGGAGAAATGCCACCGTGGACATAGTTTTCTGCGCCGCAAGTGCCATTTTACCGCCGTCGCTTGCCACACAACCGGAGACGGGCAGCGTCGAGGGCTATAAGAATTACTATCGTTTTTTCTAAATGTTGTAAAAACTATAAAAATAAAGTATTATCTTATCAGGAGTAAGCAAATGGAACGAATAAGTATTGATCCAAAAATATGTAGCGGTAAGCCCTGTATTACAGGAACAAGAATAATGGTGAAGAACATTCTCGGAATGCTGGCAGGTGGTTATACAATTGAAAAAATAATAAGCGCATATCCTGAATTAACAAAGGATGATATTATCGCGGCAATCAATTATGCTACACAAATAATCGATGAGGAAAAAGTAATTCTAAGAACATAAGGTGAAAATACTTTTAGATCAGAATATACCAAAAAACATAAAACAATGTTTGCAGACTATTAAACCGGAGTGTGAAATATATCACACATCAGAAATGAACCTCGAATTAGCAAAAGATGAAGATATTTTTTCAGTTGCACAGTAAAAGAACGCCGTTATAATAACTTTCGATGAAGATTTCACTGATATAAGAATATTTAAACAACCTCATTCAGGAGTAGTTCGTCTGAATATTTGGCCTACAACTATAGAAGAGATACAAGAGGAACTTGAGCGCCTTTTTGCAGAAATTGAAGATGACGAAATAAATAATTCTTTGAGCTTCTTGCAAAAATGTTATTTTTGCAAGAAGCTCCTAAAATGGAAATTGCTAACTTATTATGGTATAGAGAATAAATATTTTACTAACTTAATATATTTTGAGTTTTGCAATTTCCTCAATAA
>CAZEPL010000015.1:0-53022 GCA_964514135.1 uncultured Spirochaetaceae bacterium
TCATTAATATTTTTTTAGACAGGATTAACAGGATTAAAAAATAAAATCACATTTATTTTTATGATAAATCCTTTCGAGATATTTTTATTTTATAATTAATGCATTTTCCACCACACAGTACATTTAAAAATATCTTTTGTGCCCGGATCAAATACATAGTATTCGGGTTTGTACGGGCTGTAGGCCACGATTCTATTTTTAAATTGCAGTCCGTTAGTTTCGCCTGACCAGTTGAATCCACTGCCATTATACCAGTAATTGACCACAGTACCGTCCTGTTTTTCCAAGATTACGCACATACCATTATTTTTTACATGCACAGATCCCGGTTTGATGGGACCGAAATAAAATACCGGATAATTATCTAAAGCCGGAGATACAACGGTATCTGGAAAAGTATTAAATATAGGAATCATTAAAGCAATTCCCTCATTATTTTCTCTTCGCCTTAAATATAAGATAACACAATCATCAATTGTATCTCCATTATCATTATCATTAAAAGTGGCATTTTCTAAAACGAATTCTTCACTTGTATTGCTGATTTGAAAAATATCAGTTCCAGAAATATTTATAGTAACAGTTGCGTCATTATTATGTGCGTTAGACTGAATAGATTCGCCATTACTTGTTGTGAAAAGCATGTAAAAAACATTTGAATCAGTATTAAGTGCCAAAATATTATCCTTATTAGCGATACCGATATTGACACTACAATCAGTATCCCATGCGAAACCGGCGAACAGCATGCTCCACGTACCTACCACAGCACGTGTACCGCCCATATGTTTATAATGTAGTGAACCCATATCAATATTCTCATACTCCCCTTTTATATTTAAATCACTATCCAATACTATAACTTTTCTGTTACCTGATTCAGGCCGAAACAGCACGAATACAAAATCATTCCCGGAATCATTATCAATCACAAACATATCGTAGTCGTACTTATTTGAGCTTGAAAAATATTTATCCAAACTCTCTACTCTCCGCACACTGGGCAGATAATCAGGAAAGGTAGAAGCCATAAAAAAATCACAGCTTAATATACTAAAAATTGAAATAATAAGTATTACAAAAGATATTCTCACCATCTGGTAATTACTCCTAACGTAAACAACGGTACCCCTTCGGCAAAAGCAATCATGCCCGAGCCCAAAAGATTTCTCCCTAAACCCAAAGCTATTTTATATTCCACGCGCAGAAAAAGCATATAATCACTTAACGCGTATTCCAGATGGAAATTTAATGGATTGAGATAAAAATCTATATAAACCGGGGCATCCTCTATAGTTAACAGAGAAAAAATCACACCCAATCCGGAAGAAAAGCTGAAGGTCAAAGGAAATCCTTCGGCAAAACGAAACTTGGATAAGATAAAACCGCGGATGTCATCGTGGATAACCGGATTCATATCCTCAGTCTCGTTTACCTGTATGAATAAATAGTTCTCCGCTCCCCAATACACATAACGCTCATTAATAGTGCCCATATACCCGACTCCCAATCCGATGAACTGTCCCGTTGTCCAGGTAAAAAATAAACCGGAACCGAATATCCTTTCCAAAGGCATTAAATTAATCTCGTTCTTTACCTGGGTAAGCTGTAGCTCTTCTTCGGCACTGTAGCATCCTTCTTTTTTCTTTTCTATAAGTAACGCGGAACCTACTGTGAGAGGCATATATGGCAGGATGAGTTTACCGTCTTTTACCACACCAAGCTTTTCTTTATCTTTAAGCCAGATCTCACAGCCTTCATCGGAAGAGTAAACGATTATTTCCTTTACATACTGTTTGGGACCGCCAGTCCCGTCTTCACCACCGGCTATGGTGATTCTTTTTCCCTCACCTACCTTTTCGATAAATAACGAGACAGCTACATTCATTCTGTTATACACCGCCAAGCCGACTATATCTTTTGTGCTATACGACACCAACAGGGCGCCGTCTATGCGCCAAAAATAAACAGAGAAACTAACCAGCTCGCCTTCCGTAATATAGCGTATAAGACAAATGTATTTACTCATCTGCTCTCGAGCCTGATTGCCCAGATTTTTAACAACAGCGGCCGAGGGTACTCCCTGATCGGGAAGTTCTGTATCGGGAAGAATGCGCGCCAGTTCTCCGCCCGGTACCGCATTATAACCTTTATTCTGTAATTCGATTGCGGCATTTTTAGCTATAATTGCATTGTACGTAGTATTATCTGTCTCAGATACCATGCGCACGTCTAAAAAAACAGAGACCTGATTGGGAACAACCGAATACCCTTCCGCAAACAGAGCTGCGTTATGTAAGACCATTAATAAGCAAATAGTACACAGACTTAAGAATCTTTTATATTTTATGCGCATCATTAATTTTCTATCCTCTATTTTATAATTTTAGCATAAAATCATAAAAAAACAAATTAATTAAGGTTCCTCTTATTTAATTTCCATAACCTTAATACCGTTCCAGCCTTTGGCAGGTGGATTTTCTATAAGATCCTTACAGCGTTTGAAAAGCAATTCGGATGGATAGTCATTTTTAACTAGGTCGTTTATCCTTTTAAATAAATTGGCGGCTTGCATAAAATTACGATTATAAAAATGGGTAAACGCGGTTTCATTCATCTTCCACGCTTCCTGTTCTGCTGAGTTTAAGGCTCGCTTGGTTGAGAATATTTTAACTCCCTCTTTTTTTCCCTTTACTGTTACGGTATCCAAAAGACGAAAGGGAAGCTTTTTTTGTGTTTTGCGTTTTATGCTTTCCGATACGATAATTTGTTGCTTGTAGACCTTGGTAAGCCCTTCCAGGCGTGATGCCAAATTTACCATATCACCAATTACCGTATATTCCATCTTTTTTTCCGTCCCGATATTGCCTACCGTAACCACACCGTAATTCAAGCCTACCCCGATTCTAAATGGCGGTTTTCCGGCCGCTTGCTGTTCTTTATTAAATGCGGTGAGAGACTCTATCATCTCTATTGCCGCCATCACTGATTGATAGGCATCGTCTTCATGTTTGACCGGAGCACCGAAAAAGGCCATAATCGCATCTCCGATATACTTGTCCACAATTCCCTTTCGATTCATAATCACATCGACCATCACGGTAAAATAGCGATTGAGTGAATTCACTATTTCATCCGGGAGCATGGATTCCGCAATAGAGGTAAAACCGCGGATATCGGAAAAGAGTACTGACAATACACGATTGTCTCCTCTGAGCATTGATTCGGGATGTTCGTAGAACTTATCTATTAATTCCTGCGGCACATACTTTTGAAAAATATTTCTAATACCAGATTCCTTTTTTTGTGCCAATACAGCTTTAAACGCGTAGCTTTTTATCTGATTATAGGCTTTTCCCAGCTCGTTTACCATGATATTAAAAGTATGAGCCAGCTGCCCTGTTTCATCATGAAACTCCACCGGTACCCGTTTATCCAGATTACCGGAACTGATAATCTCCCGCATGGTATCCCGTAAAGCGATTAATGGCTTTGTAAGATAATTAATGATAAAAAAGAGAACAATAAACGCTAAGGCGCAGGAAGAGAGTAACAGAATACCGGTCTGCCAGGTAATGCGCTCGACATCCTGGTAAAATGTCTTCTTTTCTTCTGTAACTATATAATACCATTCAAAGGATTCGAAATAAAAACCCATACCGACCCTGTCAATTCCGGAAAGACTGAATTCCTGAAGTTCCTTTGTCTGCGATGAAAATAGTTCGGCTAGACGTGTTTTTTCGTCCTCGGACAGCATTATTTCACCGGTCTGCATCGTGATGTTTATATTCCTATCAAAGGCAAAGATTATTTCGGTTCTGCTTTTGATCATATTTATGGCGAAGAGAGATATCCCCGCTTTTGTCACCTCAACATATTCCGAATTCTCTTTGTAATTTAAATCCTCTACGTATGACCACTGCTTATCCGCTTCTTTTTCCAAGACCTCAACTTTATTTACCAAGAGCTCCAAAGCGATCTTGGTTATACCTGAAGTAGCGGAAAGATAAGCCCATAAACCGGAAATACCGAGTGTAACAAAAAGAATGGGAATTACAACTGCTATTATCTTCGTCCTAATTTTCATAACTATTATTGTAGCTTATAGTTTGCTTTTAATCAATTTTTTTACACTACATATATAAAAATGCATGATATTCCTTGTGCATTACAGTATATTTATAATAACGACCTTTTCAAAGATTGAAATGAGAATGAATTGGAGCGGTTTTTATAATTTCCCCTATGGACAATGCTTAAAATAACCGATTACAATAACAATGCTATGCGAAAATTTTTTATAGTATTATTGCTTTTTTTACAGACTTATGTCTTTTGCCAAACAGATGACAATTCTGTTTTTGCACCTTTTGTTTCAAGACTTAAGGCTATCTCACATGGACTGAACATCGTACTTACCTGGAAGAACTCAAATGATGTCCAAGGTAAAAAATATATCTACAGGCATGATAAAGAAATTACCGACACAAGCTTTAATGATGCCGAGCTTATAGCAACGGCAAGCGAAAGCGCCGAGTCTTATTCCGATACACCTCAGTCAGTTGATAAATATTATTATTATGCGGTTCTTATACAAGATAAGAGTGGCTTACTTTATAAAATCTTTATACCTTACCGCAATAAAACAACAGCGGGCGCTACTATTTCCCTCGTACTTTCTGAAGATGAGTCAGCGGCAATTGTATCCAATTTGAAAGCACAGATTGTAAATAATAAAGTACTATTGTCATTCGCCAGTTCCAAAACCGATCGAGAGCTATTGCTTTACCGCAGCACCCAGCCTATTCGCTCGGCTTCGGATATTTTAAAAGCATCTTTCTCCCAGACTATAAGCAGCAGTAAAACCTCATACTCGGATATTCCGATTGCAGGTGTTGATTATTACTATGCGCTCGTTGATACCGGCCTTGCCAAATCCGGTAAGATCAATTTTATAATAGACCAAAATACCCTAAAAGATCCGGTTCAAGTCCCTCTCTCTTCTTCAACCATAGGTATACCGAAATCTTTTAAAAGATCTTTCCCCCTGCCAGCGCTTAACATTTTGTATGGTATCGAAACAGGTATCGAATTGGAAATGCCAACACCATTTTTCCTTCCTCATACGCTCGACCTCAGAAATGAGACAACTTCTTCAGTAAAACATCTCATTTCTGACATGGAGAAATTTGCTCATGAAGAAAAAACTGCGGAAATTCTTTCTGTTGATAAAACCGAAAATGCATCCGGAGAAGCCTATAATTTAAAATCTATTGTGACCACTTATATTTTGACTAAAAAATTTCCTGAGAGCGAATTAAAATTAAAAGACTTCTTGCAAACCCGTCATGAAAGTGATGTTGAAGCAAGGACACATTTCTATTTGGCACAAGCCTATTATTTTCAAAATAAGTATAAGGAAGCATTTTTAGAATTTCTATTAGCTCTCGACCTTTATTATACTGACGTACAGCCTTGGCTGGATATCTGCTTTAAGAAAATTAATAAATAACTACGCCCCAGCACTCATCCTGATTTTGATTTACTTATACTTAACACCGCATCCACACTCCACTCTTGGTTCGGCTCTAGGCAAAGAGTCCACTGTGGTACAAAGCAAGACGACTGATATATTTTTGTTATCTTTTCCTTTTCTCTGAATAATGTTTCAACGGGAAGACTCCATAATGTGTAATTTTTATCGGCATCAAAGGATATTGAAACATTGTTAACTCTGTCCTCTAAGGCAATCTGATTAATGTTATTGATTTCAGCTTTTTTATTGTTTGTTTTTTTTGAAGCTTTACCGCGCAATGCAGTTATACTTAATTCTTTTTTCTCGTGGGAGGCAAAGGAGAGATTGAGCTCAATACCAAACTGCGATCTTAAAATGAACGGTGAGGTATTTTTTATTGTATAACTTACTTGTATTGAATTTTTTTTCATCCAGTATTTTTTTATCATACATACTGTCTGCGTACTTTTATTTGATTTCACCACACCATCTCTTTGAAACACAATAATATTTTTTTCTCTATCCAGCTCTTGTAAGGAATATTTTTGATTAATAAAATTCCCCAGCTCCTTATACCGCATAGTATCAAAATCATCGATTGTGGTTTTATCAGCAAAAAAATGGTCTAAAAAGGCTTTACGCATATACCAATCCCCGGTATACCCGTTATCCTCCGCTCTATGATACATTTCTCTGCTTCTTGCAACCGTATCAAGATAATTCCAATATGCAGGTATATAGTCCAGTTCAAAAACCGCTCCGCTTTTATTATGCACGTATACATTTATGACGGAACCTTGATAGAGGTATTCATTTTCACCGTCCATATCAAAATCAGTAGAAATAATAGACGTAAGAAAAATACCGGCTGTTCTGGTGCCTTTTTCTGCAGTGATAAGATTCTTATACACCTCCTTGCGTAGCGGGTGTGAATAAATGCCCAGATATTTACCCGGCCAATAGGCAAAATTACACTGTGCTTTCCATAATTCCTCTTTAGATGCTTTTTTACGGTATTTATCTCCTCTTAACTGGTTTACCAGAATATGAATGTAAAGCATTTTGCTGTACATTAAATTACTTTCCGGATAACGAGAAAAAAATTGCTTAAATCCATTTACTATGGTATAAGGCGGCCTCAACATCTTGTTAATGGGGCAGAATATCTTTTTGGGTACAGGGGAAAACCATTTACGGACTCGCGAACTTGAATAATACGGCAGATATATTTTCCGATATATACTCTGATTCGAAAGAAAAGTCTTGGGGTGGACAGGTTTAATACATTCGTTATTTTCTTTTAATAGCGATAGAAATGTTTTCAACCATTGCTGTTTATATTCTCTGCTGTACTTATTATTATCATGAAGCCAATTCTCACCATCTTCAAAATAGCAGATAATACGCTCACCCGATTTATCCGCTTTATCTTTTATAAATCTCAAAGCCTCTTTTGGTTTATGTCTAATTAAAACTGAGTTTAATTCCTGGGAAATTGGGAATACACTAATCATTTTCCCCTGTTCTTCTGTTACATAACTATAATATAATCCGTCTTTAGCTAATCCTGCTGTTTTAAATACTGTGTTATCTAAAAAAAGATACTCCATACCGCAGTTATTGAATACTTGTGCCAAAGCAGGCTCCCACTCTTGTTCTGTCAGCCAAATACCCCTCGGCCGATTACCGAAATTAGCACGAATATATGTGGTAAGTAATTCGATTTGCCCTAATTTATCCGATGCAGGAATCATAGACAGTATCGGATCAAAATAGCCGCCGCCAAGAAGCTCTAACTGTTTATTTTTTAACATTTCACGCAGCAGCACAAAATATTCAGGATGGTTTTTCTCCAACCACTCGAGAATAATACCGGAATAATGTAATGTTACAGGAATTTCCGGGTATTCGTTGAGGATGCTTAAAAATGGTTTATAGGCCTTTTGATAAGCATCTTCAAATGTATCGTCCGAACAACCGATAGGTTTGTGATTGTGTATACCGAATATAAGATTAATAGATTTCATTTTATTACTAATTATTTATTCATTATAATACATTTTGGCGGGCAGGCAACAGCCGCTTGTTTTCGCTCTCCTGCTTGATTATAATCGATACGTGCTAAATAATTCTCAACAACAAACCCGCCTTCAGGTGATTTTTTGCTACATATTTTACACCCGATACAACCTACTTTACAATATTTTTTTACTCTTGGCCCTTTATCCGTTGAATTACAGGCGACGAAAAAATCTGCGTCAGACGGAATAAATTGCATGACACCTGTGGGGCATACTTCAATACACTTTCCACAGCCAATACATTTATCTTTATTTACCCACACCAGGCCGATCTCATCATAATCGATTGCATCTACCGGACACACCTTAATACAACTGCCCTTACCCAAACAGCCGAATTTACATACTTTATTACCTCCGTAGAGAAGGTACAGGGCGTTGCAATCTTCAATACCCTTATATTCAAATGAGTATTCAGCTGTTCCTTTTCCACCGCGGCAGAGTACCTGGGCAACCTTTTTTGCGGCAGCATCCAATGATAATTCCACACCCAGTATCTCGGCAAATTGTTTTGCTACCTGTTCACCTCCCGGTGTACAAAGTGTCAGGGCAACTTCCCCACCGGCTACTGCACCGGCATAGGCCGCACATCCCGCAAAACCGCAGGCACCGCAATTTAATCCCGGCAGTACCTTCTCTAATTTTTCCAAGAGCTCATCTTTTTTTACAGCCAATAATTTTGAAGCAATTGCCAGCCCAATACCAAAAAGTATTCCCAAACCGGAGATGGAAGCAAATGCACAAAGCACACGAAGCAAATTCATTTTAAAGCAAACTCCTATCCGATAAGATTCTTTAATAAACCCATATCAAAGGCCATGAAAGCCAGGGCCATAAGACCTGCGGTAACAAAGGCAATCGGGACACCGCGGAACGGTTTGGGTACCCATTCCGTATCCAATTTCTCTCTGATGAAAGACATCAGAAGTATTGCCAGAAGAAAACCGACACCGGCGGCGAAACCCGCGACAAAACTCTCAAAAACATTATAGTTCTTTCTCACAGCAATAAGGGCAATACCCAGCACCGCGCAGTTGGTTGTAATCAAAGGCAGGTAAATACCGAGAGCTTTATAGAGTGCAGGTGAAATCTTTTGAATTATCATTTCCACAAGCTGCACTAAGGCTGCAATAACAAGTATAAATGTTATTGTCTGCAAAAATGCTAAATTCAAGGGTATGAGCGCAAGATTGTATATAAGCCATGTTACCAATGATGCAATGGACATGACAAAAATTACAGCGAAACCCATACCTACTGCAGAATCAATCCTGCGTGAAACTCCGATAAAGGGACATAGTCCTAAGAACTGGGTAAAAATGAAGTTATTAATGAAAACAAAGGTAATAATTATGCCAATATAACTCATTATAATACTCCTTTTTTACGCTTTTCAAACCAGTTAAACAAGGCCTTTAAAAAACCAACCACCAGGAGTGCACCGGCAGGATAGCCTATAACCCGAACGGGTGAGTCACTTAAAATAGGTATGATGATTTCTCCATTAAATCCTAATGCTTCTAACGCAAACAGAGTTATTTTACCGGCACCCACAACCTCTCTAATTAATGCAATCAGGGTAAGTGCGAGAGTAAAACCGATCCCCATTCCCAATGCATCGAGAATAGAGCTTTTCAATGTGTTTTTATTGGCGAATGCTTCAGCCCTGCCTAAAATGATACAGTTTACTACAATAAGCTGAACAAACACTCCTAAGCTCTTAGAAAGTGAAGGAGCATAAGCCTTCATTACCAGATCTACAATAGTAACAAAGGAAGCAATAATTATAATATAACATGGTATACGTACTTTCTCAGGAATAAAATCTTTCAAAAGTGATACGAAAAAGTTTGATCCGAGGAGAACAAAAATCACGGCTACACCCATTCCCAATGCGTTTACTACCTGGGTAGAAACAGCCAGTGCCGGACAGAGACCAAGCAGGATGATAAACACCGGATTTTCTTTTAATAATCCCTTGGTAAATTCCTTAATCATTGTTCACCTCTATTTTTTTTATAAAATCAGAACCTGCCCTGAGGGCGTCTGCAATAGCCATAAAGGTAATTGTTGCTCCTGTAATTGCATCGATGTCTTTCTGGTTTTTTAACATGTTCTTGATTACCGGTACCGGTGTTTCTGCTCCGGTTCCGATAAACTTATCCATATAATCCTCCAACTCGGCTTTTTTCCCTAATCCGGGTGTCTCACTGTTGTCGAGCAGTTTTACTTTCCTGATTGAGCCGTCGGGATTAAATCCGGCAATAATTTTCATGTCGCCTCCGTACCCGCTTCCCACAATATCAAGGGCATAACCGATTACCTGTCCGTTTTGCTCGACCGGATAATATGCGATCACAGGTCCTGTAAGCTTTAATCCGATTCTTTCGAACAGATCACCCAACTCCCTACGATCAGAGATAGCTAAATCCTTTTTCAACAGATAGCTGTCGTTATCACTGGCAAAATCATAACAGTAAACATAAAATTGCTTTTCTTCTTTTGTTTCGCATTTATCAAGAATATATTCTTCAAAATATTCCCCGCTAAAAGAAAAGGGAACGGCCGGTATCCTCTTCCAGTCCTCTTGTTTGAAGAGAGCATTAAGGGCCTCCTTCTCCGCATCCTCTCTATTATCGATAATTACCGGTTCGGTTAGTTCATTAATAAAACCCAAAGTAACGGCAGCGACTGCACAGATAAGAAATAATTTAAAACCGGGAATTAAAAACTCAAGTAGCTTTTGCATTCTCATTATCCTTTTTATTTGTACCAAAAATTGTCGGTTTTGTATATCGATCAATAAGCGGAACTGCAATATTCATAATTATTATGGCCAAAGACACACCTTCGGGCAGTGAGCCGAAAAAGCGAATCAAGAAAGTGAGCAAGCCCGTGCCTATCCCGAAGATGATCATACCTTTTGATGTAAGCGGTGTTGTCACCATATCCGTTGCCATATAAAAAGCACCGAGAATAAGCCCTCCTGTGAGCATATGGAACAGCACGTCTCCCGTAAACAATCCCCCTGCAAAGCGCATGCCCCCAAATATCCAGACTAATAGTGAAAACGATGCAATATATGAAACAGGTATTTCCCATGTAATAATTTTTTTTATAAAAAGATAAACTGTACCGAGAAGCAACAGTAAAATGGAAACCTCACCGATACAGCCGCCAACATTACCTATAAACAGGTCCAGATACCCTTTTTGAATTGATAATCCGAATGTTCCGTTTAACCATCCGGTAATTCCCGCATCAAACTGAGAAACAGGGTAGCCATTGGCTGACAGGTAATTCATTGGGCCTTTGAGTTCTTGTAATTTTTGTATTACTCCGCCTGATGAATCGGCAAAGGTTACGGCAATCTCCTGCAGCCCTGACTTTACCGAACCCAGAGGTGTAGCACTGCTAATTATATCCGGTGTTGCACTGCTCACCGCATTCCACAGCGTATGCGGCATTAACCAGGTACTCATAGGACCGGAAAAAGAGAACATAACAAATACTCTTCCGGCAAGGGCCGGATTCATCCAATTGCATCCCAAACCGCCAAAAGCATGCTTTACAACCGCTATGGCAAAAACCGATGCCAAAATCGGAATGTAGATCGGGATTGTGGGCGGCATATTGAAACCAATCAGCAGGCCCGTTAGAAAAGCACTCCCGTCAAGAATTGTGAATTTTTTTAATAATTTGGTAATAACAAGTTCGGTTATAACGCTTGAGAAAATTGAGACAACAAGTATGAGCAATGATCCTATTCCGAAAACATACACACCCCACACAGCGGCGGGGACAAGACATAATGATACAATCCACATTATAAACGGTGTGCGCGAACCTTCATGGAGATGAGGTGATATGGTAGTCAAATATTTCTCTTTCTTTTCCATTGCCTATTTACCTTTCAGTTTCTGCACCATTAGTTTTCCCAGCTTAAAGCTCTGAACAAGCGGTATTTCGGAAGGGCATACATACGCACAACAGCCGCATTCTTTACAGTCCATAAGTCCTCTTGCCAACGCTTCATCATACTCGCCGTGTTCGATAAATTTAAATAACACTGTCGGAGAAAGATTCCAGGGACAGGCTCTCATACAGCGGGCACAGCGGATGCACGGATGATTGCTGAATGTGGAAATTTCTTTATGAGTTAAAGCTATAAGCCCGGACATACCTTTTGTTATAGGCATATCGAGATCTGCAAGAGCAAATCCCATCATTGGCCCTCCCACAACCAGTTTGGCAGGTGGTTCCTTAAATCCTCCGCATTCATCGATGAGTTCAGCGATATTGGTTCCGATCCGTACCTTTAAATTTTTGGGCTCAAGGATCGCGTTTCCCGTTACGGTAAGTACTCGCTCAATAAGCGGTTTGCCAAATACAACCGCTTCAAAAACGGCAAATACCGTGCCCACATTTGATACAACCGTGCCTATATCCAAAGGCAGCCCCCCGCTCGGCACCTCCCTGTCAAGCAGTGCTTTTATAAGCATTTTTTCATCACCTTGCGGATACTTTACCTCAAGCGGTATAACTGAAAAAGTAAGTGATTTTTCAGTTATTTTTTTTAAAAACAGATCAATTGCATCCTGTTTATTGGCTTCGATACCAATAATTACTTTTTTAGCGTCAACTATTTTTTTAATAATCTGAATGCCTTCTAAAATCTCATTTGATTTTTCGAGCATTAATCTATGATCGGCCGTAAGAAACGGTTCGCATTCAACTCCATTAATTATCAAGTATTCAATGCGCAATTTATCTTTAACGGCATATTTCACATGAGTGGGGAAAGCCGCACCCCCCAAACCAACAATGCCTTTATCTGCGATTATTTCATTGAGTTGTTTTGCATCCAGATCTCTCCACTCTTTTGCTTTTTTCCTTTTCCCTGATTGGTCAAACTCCCCCTGCAGCTCTATGACTACCGCTTTTGTCTTTATACCATTGGGAAGAAAAAGTTCCGTTATCTCTTTTACAACACCGGGAATAGAAGAGTGAATGTTTGCCGATACGAATCCTTGTGCCCTGCCAATAATCATGCCTTCTTTTACACTATCTCCGGGTTCGACAGTACACTCGGCCGGCTTCCCGATATGCTGGTTTAAAGGTATGCAGGCAACTGCCGGCAGCGAGGCATTACTGATATTCACGCCACTGGTTAAGCTTTTATAATCAGCAGGATGCACACCACCCTTTGGAAAAGTATTCAACTCTTGCATTCATACTCCTTGCTTTTTAACAAGTGCGGGATTTTAACCCGATATAATTTTTGAGGTGTTACATAATAATGTAATAAAAACAAAGGACATAAAAAAATACACCATATGAAAAATATTGTCCAGAGATGCCGCACGTCAAAATAAAGTAATTGCGGTTTTTCTAATTTAACGGTAACAAACCTGCCCTGCTCAAAAAGCATCTGCTCCAGGCTCTGCTCGGGTATTTCAGCAAGTACCCGAGCACACCATTCCGCATCGAATCTTTTGATTACATTTCTTGTTTTCCTGATACTATTATCATTTAAATCCCTGTCATATGTTGAAAGTAAAATCTTCTCATTTTCATCCGGAAACTTATATTCCAGCTCCCCGTATTCCAGTCTTTCCTGGTATGCAATATGAATTATATAATCCGCTAGATCAGGCAGCAGATTTGTATCTTTAGCGAGAGCAATCTTACGCATTGAATTCAAATTGATTTCGTTTTCCTGCGCGTACACAGGTGTCGGAATCGGAATATACACGTGATGACGCAGGAAAAGAAACAAAAGTGGTGAAAAAGTAAAAAAACAGATACAAACAAAAAAAACACCAACGCGTCCTTGTGCCAGATGCCATACTCTACTGAATCCCCGTACAATAGAAATCGGTTTGAACAGGGCATGAAGATTTCCTGTTAACTTTGAAATACTTTTTTTAAAGAATAATACGGCAGCATAAGCCAAGATGATGATAAAAGAGCAAGCAATACTTAAAAATACATCCCACACCTGTCCGCCGCTGTACATATTTATAAAAAGATAAACAAGAATAAAAAATCCCAATATAAAGCCATGGATGAAAAGATTTTTATTGTCTTTATCTTTCCACCGGTAAAAAATATAGTTCTCACATACCGGAATAAATGCAATCACAAAAAGAGCCCAGTAAAAACTAATTGCAACATAAAACATAAAATAAGGTAAATTGGAAAGAGTCATGGTATAAATCCATGGCAAGATTCCGCATAATGTTAACAGTTTATAGCTCATTCCTTTATGTAAAAAAAGAAGCAAAACAATATATAAAAGATTAAACAGCACAAATACCAACATTTCCTGTTGAGCATTATACTCATAAAGCTGCCATTCTATTTTCGAATCCTTAATCAGTTCGGAAAGATGCGTATAAAAAGTTGCCGGATTCTGTGTAGTCTTTAAAAATATCGCCCTCCACTCCTCTTCATTATATTCATGAATGAAATACGCTGATACATTTTGCATATAAATATCAAACCGCGGATCCAGGACATCAAAGCGGCCACTTACTTCTCGCAGAGGCACAGTCTCTATACTGTTAAAACCGGTAAATGTTACAGGAGCTGTCTCATATGAAATAACGCTTTCAATGTTCGGACAACTCTCCAAAGTATGAATAAACTCATCCAGCTCAGGGTGCGATTTTACGAGCAGCGTAAGATAACCGTTAAACAGCGGGCTGTATACAAAAGAAGTAATCGGGAATAGGCGGATAAAAACCATTACGATAAAGACAAGACAAATGAGCAATGTGACAAGAAGTTCTTTTTTTTTCACGGTTGCAGATTTACCTTTTCCCATTTTGTTAGAGATTACAAAACGCTATGGCAATAAAAAAACCTAGCAATGCTCCAATTGAAACTTCGCTAATGCTATGGCCATGGATTTCTTTTACATGTTTAATATCAATATCCTTTTCTTTTTTTAAATGATTTATAAGCGCATTAATTGTTTTAGCTTGAAAGCCCGCAGCCCGTCTTACCCCAAATGCATCTCTAATAACTATCATGGCATAAAAAAGGGTAACAATAAAGAGCGGATTTCCGGGACCCATTACAAATCCGGTAGAAGTAGCAATCGCGATAACCACTGCAGAATGACTGCTAGGCATTCCCCCGGTTGACCAAAAAAAGCGAGTGAGTATTTGCAAAGCGGTACGGGGCCTGTTTTTAAAAATTTCAATTATAGATTTAAGAAGCTGTGCGACGAGTAAACTAAAAATAGCCGCCAGAAATATCCTGTTTTTAAGCAATTCTCCTATAACATCCATTATAACCTCTTTATCTTTTTATCCGCTTTTCAGATTATGCAAAACATCTATGTATTGTAAAATTATACTTTAGAGTATCCTTAAGGATCAAACCTAAGAATTGCACTAATGTTTTAGTTTCCCTTGAGAATAAAAAATTGTCAATATATATTTTTAATTCATTGACAAAAGGAACAAATTTAAAATTGTTTGATTGACAGGTAATTACTCCCTCTATAAACTTTAAGTTATCTATGGATTATACAGTTCAACAAGAAAAACGCGAAGGCGCTCATTTAGCCAAATCGATCTTTCATACCTACCGTAATTTTTTTTACTGGGTAATACGACCGCCCTTTCCTTTTCGGGAAATTTCCATGCAATTCGTCCGCACGTTACTTGAATCCTTTGTAACAATTTCCGTTGGTTCTGTGGTAATGGGCATGTTTATTGCGTGGGTAGGCGGCTGGTATGGGTCTCTCTACGGAGCATTAAGTTATATCGGTGCGGCCGCCACATTTGGTATAATTCATGAGTTTACGATAATGCTTGTGGGTATGCTCTATGCCTGCCGTATCGGAACTGCTTTTACAGTAGAAATCGGATCCATGGCCATGAGCGGTCAGTTGGATGCCCTGCGCATGATGGCGGTAGAGCCTGTGCAGTATATTGTCATCCCCCGTGTTATAGCCTCAGTATTTACTGTATTGTTTCTGCTCGGCATCGCTCATGGAGTGGCAATCCTCTCTACAGTGGTATTTTTACAATTATGGTTCGGCATTTCATATCATATTATTTTTGAAAATGCTTTTATTTTTCTTAAATCGATTGTGCTTAATCAATCATTCATACGCGTGGCAATTATGGGTTTTTTTGTTTCGCTAAACGCCTGCGCTTTGGGGTATTATTTTTCAGGAGGAGCCATTGAGCTGGGAAGAGCGGCAACAAAATCCATTGTTATTAACTTTATCGTAGTACTGGTAATCGATCTGGTTACCGGTATGTTTATGACGATTTTTTTGTAGGAGGGAAAAACCACATGATTCAGGCAGAAGATCTCTATCTTTCTTTCGGTTCGAATCATGTCCTGCGGGGAGTATCGGTTCGTATTGAAGATGCGGAAACCTTCGTTATTGCAGGCAGAAGCGGTATCGGGAAAACCGTACTCTTAAGGTGTCTGGCAGGTCTGCTCAAACCTGATAAAGGATCGATCCACATCGACGGCGAAGAGATAACCACAACAACAAAAGAAAATCTGCTTCGCATTCGTAACAAAATCGGTATGCTCCTGCAACAAGGCGCTCTCTTTGACTCGATGAATGTGTACGAAAACGTAGCCTTTCCTCTTGTCTATCATAAAACCTTTACAAAACAGGAAATAAAGAAAAAAGTCCATAAGTATCTTGAGGTTGTAGAAATGGATGATTATATGGACCTTTTTCCCAAAGAGCTTTCCGGCGGTATGACGAGAAAGGTAGCTTTAGCCAGAGCAATGATCCTGGAACCTAAATATTTATTCTACGATGAACCGACTTCAGGACTTGATCCTTCCAGCGCCGGTATTGTAGAATCCATGATTATTAAACTAAAACAGGAAATGGATATAACATCACTGATTGTGACACACGATATAGAACTCACCCGTTATGTGGGTGATAAAATTGCTCTTATGGTCGACGGTAAGATTACATCTGTTGAAAATGGCCATGAGATTACGGCCAAGAAATCGGTAATTTACGATTATTTTATTAAAATGCGAGAAAGGATGCACGAACTTAATGGCGCTTAAATTAAAATCAATAATCCGGGTTATTGTTATTTGTCTTCTTTCTATTGCTGCTGTAGTATTTCTCTATCTGTTAGTCAATAACTTTCAATTTCAAAGGGGAGCAACTTTCTATATTCATTTCAACCACATCGGTTCACTCATGCACGGCGCATGGATCCGCAAAGCCGGAGTTAAAATCGGTTCGATTACCAATATTGAAATCGATGAAAAAGACCAAAGTACGGTTATTGTTACCTTCAATCTTTTTCCCGGACAGCGTATACATAAAGACTCCCGGCTTGTCATCATGTCGGCCAGTATGATCGGAGATCAGTATATCGAGGTCTTACCGGGAACAGTATCCGCCGGTTTTGCGGAAGAGGGAAAAACTTTTATCGGTGAATCGAGTAAAAGTCTTGATTCACTACTGGTTAAAAGCGACGATGTAATCCAGGATTTTACGATTGCGGTTGCCGTTTTATCGGATATCTTACATGATAAAAAGTATGCCATTAGGGATATCATTAGTAATATCGACGAAGCGAGCGCCTCGTTAAACAAGGTCATAAAGAATGCAGAATATTCTCTGATGAATCTTCCTAAGTCTATTAATGAATTTTCTAGTGCTGTAGAGAAAATTGCAGAATATGTAGATCAAATAGATAAATCCGACACTGTTTTCGGACTGCTTAAAGACAATAAGGTATCGCAGGATTTGAAAACAACTATCAGTAATCTTAATATTATTTCAGTGAATCTGTTAAAGGCTTCGCAGGATATGAAAGAAATACTCAGTGAGATAATCGGGCCGGCCGGGCAACAGTGAATCCTCAATCTTCTTTTATGACGATAAAAGTACAAAAGGACGACAGTCGGAAACGCTTTGATAAAATTATTCGTAAACTTCTACCGGATCTTCCATTAAGTGCGCTGTACAGAGCGATAAGGAAAGGAACAATCCTTTTAAATAACAAAAAGGTTAAAGCGTACGAAAAAGTATTGCATGGTGATAGTATTGATCTCTCCTTACAATTTAAGTCACAACTAACGTCATCTCTTAAACAATCGCCCTGTTCAAGCTTTAATGCTGAGCAAAAACAGTTGCTCACAACTCTTACGCTCTTTGAAAATCAAGATCTCATGATTTTGAATAAACCAAGGGGCTTACTGGTACATGGACCGCACTCTCTGGCAGACCTTGTTGAAAACTACTGGAAAGCTCAAAACAAACATGCTTTAAGCTTTAAACCAGGTCCTGTCCACAGATTAGACAGAAATACTACAGGACTTCAATTTTTTGCCTTTTCCGTAGAGGGAGCCCGTATACTCAGCTCTCTGTTTAAAAAAGCACGTATACATAAAATTTATATTGCACTCGCATCAGGTTCGATAAAAAAAGAGCAGGTATGGGTAGATCAAATACAGCGAAACACAGGTGCTAAAAAATCTTTCGCTGCCAGGTCCGGACAAGGTCTTAAAGCGGTGACCCGAATTATCCCAGTTGCCATAAAAAATGATACGAGTTGTATACTGTGTTTGCCGGAAACAGGCAGAACTCATCAGATCCGTTTGCAAGCTCAAATCCACCGACATTCGCTCGTAGGTGATAAAAAATATGGCAGCAAACTCTTAGGGTCCGCTTATATCCTTCATGCCTGTGCAATTTCCATTCCAAAGAAACACAATACGCTGCTGATTCCGGAGGTCTTTGCTCCACTTCCCAAAAATTCGGAAGATATTTTTATTGCTGCTATGAATAAAGTCATACTTAAAAAGGCATATAGTATGGTGCACACTATGCTATGAAATGAAAATTGCTGAATACAAGAATACTACCTTGACTCTTAAGATACTTTACTACTATCTTCAAAGCATCATATGAATATTATCAGCAGCTTTTATTATCATCTAGTTTGGCTCATGAAAGGCATACAGGTTTTTGCCCTTATAGGCCGCAGCGGCACCGGTAAAAGCTTTCGCGCCATGCTTTTAGCTCAGAAATATAATATCAGTTTTATTATCGACGACGGTCTCCTGATAAAGGGCCAAAAAATACTGGCAGGAAAATCAGCAAAAAGGGAAAAAGCCTATTTAACCGCCATTAAAACAGCATTATTTAATGATGAAAAGCATGCTCATGAAGTGAAGCGTATGCTAAAAAAACAGAATTTCAAAAGGATCCTCATAATCGGCACCTCACTCGGTATGACAAAGAAAATTACTCACAACCTCGATCTCCCCTCACCTTCGCGAATTATAAACATACAGGATATTGCTACTGAAGAAGAAATTCAATCAGCAATAAAAGCACGAAAACTTGAAGGTAAACATATTATTCCCGTACCGGCCATTGAAGTTAAGCGCAACTATCCCTATATGATTTATGAGACAATTAAAATATTTCTTAAAAAAAGTATTTTTAAGCCAAGAAAACAAAATATATTTGAAAAAACCGTGGTACGTCCCGAATTTAGCAAACGAGGTAGCATGAATATTTCCGAAACCGCTTTGAGTCAAATGGTGCTGCACTGTGTGAGCGAGTTTGATCCGGAACTTCATGTCGAAAAAGTCATACTAAAGAAAAATCCTGAGGGTTATACCATGGAAGTGTTTATCGAAGTTCCTTTCGGGATTGTTTTAGCCGAGTCTATACCTCGGCTTCAAAATTACATATTAGAAAATATCGAAGGCTATACAGGCATGATATTGAAGCAAGTAAACATCACCGTATCGCATATTGGACCAAAACATAAAATTCCTCATAAAAAAAAAATTAATTGACACTTTATCTTCTTAAGTCTATCATATGAAGTGAGGAGAAATGCTTATGAAGAATTTAGTAGTTTTTATGTTTTTAGTATGGGGGGGGGTTTTTTTCGCCTTCGGAACTGACTCGGATGGCACATCTTTAATCACGGACGCTACGGCGACGGAATATGAACTCACCGAAGCGACCTCAGATACCTATAATAGCGGTTCCGATACAATCGAAGCTGATACGGTTTCACCTGGTACCACCGAAACGGCAGATACCGATATACCTGATGCCGTGGACAAAAGCGACACCAAAGCACCTGATACTACAGACACAACTACACCCAAAAAGACTGATACCGCAGACACAACTACACCTAAAAAATCTGATACAACCGACACAACTCCACCCAAAACAACTGAAACTGCCAATTCGCCCGAATCCACGACAGACGAGACAATTCCCAGCAAGACTACCCTCTACCAATATACCTCTGATTACTACCGTGTCTATTCCGACGAAAGTGAAGAACAGGCCATGCTCATTTCCCAAAAACTCGATGCCTGTCTTAAACTGTACAATGCTCTTTTTCACTTTGATCTGTCAAAACTCAATGTAAAACTTAAGGCAAAAATATATAGCACAAAAGAAGGCTTTGATTCGTATATTAAGAGATTCGTAACCGAAAAAAAGAACGACTTTATCTATATTCATTATTCGGATTTGGGAAAATGCGAGCTGGTTGTGTTTAAAAAAAGCGCTCCGGCGGAGTTTAATCAAGCTCTTCTGCATCAAGCATTTATACAATTTATTAAAGCTTATGTGCCTAATCCCCCGCTCTGGCTGCAGGAAGGTATGGCGGCATATTTTGAGCAAGCCGAATACAAGGATGACCTCAAAGCCTTTCATTTAGCAGGTGAATTGGTTTGGCTGGAAACACTCAAGCGAATCATTAAAAATCAGACAACTACTCCTTTTTTGACACTCGAAAATCTTTTGGTAATCGATAAAACAAACGCGCTTGTTAAGATCAACACGTTTTACCCTGAGGCATGGGGATTGGTGTATTTTCTGCTTAAAAGTGAAAATCGAGACATTAACCGTATCCTTTGGGATTCTTTAATCGTTTTGGAACCGGCACTATCCGTATTGGAAAATTCCCAAAAAGTCAGGGAAAAAGCGTTCGGCTGGCTGGGAACATTGAAGATTGAAGAAGAATATAAGAATTTCATTCTTTCTCAAAAAACCTTCCCCGACCTGGTAACGGAAGGCGTAGATTATTACAGTAATAACGAACTTGATAAAGCAAAACAAGCCTTTGCCGAATCTTTGGAACGCGATACCACGAACTACATTCCTTATTATTATCTTGGCCTGATAAATTACGCACAAAAAGACTATCTTACAGCCGACACCTATTATAATAAGGCCTTAGAATTGGGAGCTCCCACTGCACTTATTTATTATGCATTAGGTGTAAATGCCTTTGCAGACAATAACTACGAATTAGCTGTTACTCATTTAAAAGAAGCGGAGAAGCTCGATCCGGATAATTATAAAGAAAAAGTTGAAGAGCTTCTACAGAGAATTGAAAGTTCTTCAACTTTATAGTTTTATCTTCTCTTGAAAATCATCTCTTTAGCTAGTATGAAAGATTATGCGGCACTGAGTACTCAACGCAATTGAGTGCTCAGTGTCTGCTTGTATGGAGAAAGGATAGTGCGAATGGGTGAAAGAATAGAACCAAAAATTCTTAAAGGTTTTAGAGATTTCCTCCCGGCTCATGAAGGTTACAGAAAAGTTATTATAAGTCTTTTAGAAAAAGTGTTTACCCTCTCCGGTTTCGTTCCCATAGACACACCTGCACTGGAATATACGGAAATACTCTTAGGGAAATCCGGCGGTGAAACGGAAAAACAAGTATACCGTTTTTTTGATCAAGGCAAGCGAGATGTGTCGCTGCGTTATGATCTTACAGTGCCTTTTGCTCGCTACATGGCACAGCATAAACATGAACTTGCTCTGCCTTTTAAACGCTATCACATAGCCAAGGTATGGCGCGGTGAAAAACCGCACAAAGGTCGTTTTCGCGAATTTGTACAATGTGATTTTGATATAGTAGGCGCGGACTCAAGCTCAGCGGATTTCGAGATTCTCCTTATTATCTACCGCAGTCTGAAAATGTTAAAAATCGATAAATTCACAATTCATATCTCGCATCGCGGTATTTTAACAGAATATATTACCAAGATAGGTTTTAAAGAACAATCCGCGGAAATATTACGCATTATTGATAAACTGCAAAAAATCGGAGAACAGGAAGTAAGAGAGCTTCTTGTAAAAATAATACCGGAAAACGCGGTGACCACCATTCTCTCATTTATTAACCCTGAATCCACCACCCAAGCTACTATTAAAAAATTAACATCCTCCCTTGGCAAAGACTCAGCATATTTAAAACGGATTCAAGCAATATTTCACTACGCCGAGGAGCTGGGAATTGCATCTTACTGTTATTTTGATCCGTCCATCACCCGCGGGCTGGATTATTATACAGGGGTTGTATTTGAAACCTTTTTAAATGATCTTTCTGCTATAGGCTCTATCTGCTCCGGTGGAAGATATGACAATCTGGTATCTCTTTTTTCCACAGAAACCATTCCCGGTGTCGGTGCTTCAATCGGATTGGATCGACTTATCGCCGCTCTGGATGAGCTTAAATCGTTACAATTCAGCCCCAGCTCAACAACTCTATTGGTTTTATGTATCGATGAAGATCTGATTGGATATTATCATAAACTTGCAATACTATTTAGAGATCAAGGTATCCCAACGGAAGTATACCTGGAGAAGAAAAAACTGGCAGTACAGTTTGCTTTGGCAAGTAAAAAATCGATTCCCTTCGCTCTTATCTGCGGAGGAGAAGAAAAAAGCAAAGACAAGATAACAATAAAAGATATCCGTAGCAGAGAAAGTTTTTCAGAGATTACTATCCAAGAAGCTATTAGCTTAATAAAAAAAACTCGTTAAGGAGGTGATGTAACAATGTCATTTTTCTTAAAGATTCTCTCATTTACTGAAGGAGGACGTATCCCCGTACAATTCACCTGTCATGGGAGTGATATTTCCCCTGAGCTTATCTGGGGTGATACTCCTGCCGGCACTAAAAGCCTGGCACTTATTTGTGACGATCCGGATGCTCCGATGGGAACATGGGTACATTGGGTTATTTATAACATCCCTGCTGCTTATAAAGGTTTAAAACAAAATATCCGCCAGACACCAGAACTCCCCGATGGTATGCTGCAGGGCCGTAACGATTTCAACCGTATCGGTTACGGCGGACCGGCCCCCCCGCCGGGAAATAATCATCGTTATTTCTTCAGGCTCTACGCTTTGGACACACTGTTTACTGCAGAACCCGGAATATCCAAGCAAAAACTGCATTCCTTGATGCACAATCACATTTTAGACAAAACAGAGTACTACGGTACTTTTTCACGCTGAAATTTTGGTTATACCATGAATCAACAGCCGGTCATCTCACGAAAAAACCAGCAGCTTATTGTAAAAGTGAAGGTTCTTACTCGAAGCAACAATAATTCACTTGTCGGAATAAAAAATAACGAACTTATTATAAAAATAAAAGCCCTGCCGGAAAAAGGAAAAGCTAATGCGGAAGTAATTACTTTTTTTGCCAAGCTTTTAGGAATCAGCAAAACACAGGCTGAAATATCTGCAGGAAAAAGATCGCAGCATAAAACCATCATTTTGCCGGCTTCATGTTATAAAGATCTCCTGCGTCTTATCAAAAGGTAATCCCAGCAAGCAATTAATTTTTAGTATCCTTGACAAAGCTATATCCTCTTTATATAGTAGCGTTTAAAACCCCCATTACATTACTTATATAAGGAGTCAGATATGAGTATCACAACCGAATCTATCCGAAATGTTGTTTTCTGCGGACATGGCAGTACAGGTAAAAGTACTTTAACGGAAACTATTTTATTTAACGGGGGGGCTATTCCGAAACCTGAAAGTATAGAATCAGGTAAAACTGTGAGTGATGCAAGCGAGGAAGAAATTTCACGCAAAATATCTATTCACAGTTCACTTTCCCAAATCGTATGGAACAATCATAAAATAAACATTTTAGATACACCCGGAGTTTCCGATTTCGCGGGAGAGGTTGTTGCAGCTCTTCGCGCAGCTGAATTATGTGTGGCATTGGTCGGTGCAGATGTGGGTGTACAGATCGAAACCGTAAAATTGTGGCGAAGATTAAATAAAAATAAAATGCCCCGCTTGGTTTTTATAAATAAGATGGGCAAAGAACATGCCGACTTTAATAAAACACTGAACGATCTAAAAGATAAATTCAAAATGAATTTTGTTCCGGTAACCATTCCCATCGGTAACGGCAATGGTTTCCAGGGTATTATTAATTTAATCCAAATGAAAGCTTATACCAAAACCGAAGGCAAAAAAACAACACCCATTGAAATCCCCGAAGAAATAAAAGCGGAAGCCGAACAATATAGAGAGGCGCTAATAGAAGCTGCAGCCGAAGGAGATGATAAACTCATTGAAAAATTCTTCGAGCAGGGTTCATTAAGCGAGGCGGAAATACGTCTTGGTCTGGCCAGCGGAATTAAAAGCGCGAAGATTATACCGGTACTCTGCGGATCGGCATTGGAAAATAAGGGCATCCACTCTCTTTTGGATTTTATTGTGAACACCGGACCGGACCCCAGCGGAATAATAAAAGCATTCGATCCACGTTATACATTTAAGCATGTATATGATTCTGACTGGGGAAATGATGACAACAGTACAATAACACGCAATGTGAACAGCAGCGAACCTTTTTCTGCTTTTGTATTCAAAACCAGTATTGATCAATTTTCAGGAAAACTCTCATTTATTAAAATAGTGTCCGGCACGCTTACATCCGATTCCGAATTTATAAACGTCAGAGATGATAAAAAGGAAAAGATTTCTAAAATATATTCCTGCATCGGCAAGAAACTTGTAGATGAAACCCAGCTTATCGCAGGAGATCTTGGTATACTGACAAAGCTTGCGAGTGTGGGAACCAACGATACCATTTGTTCGGCTGATTCTCTTATCAAATATGCACCTCTTGATCTTCCGCAGCCGGTGCATGCCGTAGCAATATCAGCCACTTCCAAAAAAGATGAAGATAAACTTAACCAACTATTATTGAGAACAGCAGAAGAAGATCTGACCTTTTCCCTTAACTATAACAAGGAAACCAAGGAGACGGTGATCTCCAGTATGGGAGAACTGCATCTTTCCATAATTTTGGATAAGATCAAAGAAAAACAGAAAATTGAAATGGAAACACGGGTCCCGAAAATTGCCTATAGAGAAACACTTCAGGCTCAGGCAAGTGCCGAGTATACCCATAAAAAACAGACCGGAGGTCATGGTCAATACGCCCGTGTTGTGTTAGCGATTGCCCCTTTAACCCGTGGTGAACAGTTTAAGTTTGTAAATGCCATCTTCGGCGGCGCCATATCCAAAGGCTATGTTACCGGTGTTGAAAAAGGTATTCTGGAGGGAATGGACCACGGTATCTTAGCTAAATACCCTGTGGTTGATCTGGAAGCAAAAGTTATAGACGGTAAAGAGCACCCTGTAGATTCTTCTGAAATGGCCTTTAAATTGGCAGCGCGGGGCGCACTTAAGGCAGCACTGGAAAAAGCCAAACCCGTACTCCTTGAACCTGTAATGAATCTGACGGTTTTCGTTGACAATAATTATCTGGGTGACATTCTTTCCGACATCAGCTCAAGAAGAGGTCGTGTATTGGGACAGGAACCGATCGGAGGTGGAATTCAGGAAGTAAAAGCCCAAGTACCTCAAGCAGAGCTTTTACGTTACTCAATTGACCTGAAGTCTATTACTTCGGGAACAGCTTCTTTTGAGATGGAATTTTCTCATTACAGTCCCATAACCGGTAAAATCGCGGATGAAGTAATTAAGGCCTCGGGAGTTTTACATGAGGAAGAAGCAGATAAATAAAATACCCCGCAGCAAGCTGCGAGGAATTTTTTCAGGTAAGGAATTGCTCCCAAGAATACTCCACAGCTATCCCGTAGACTGCTTGTATATTATGCTTTTTTAACAGCTGTTCGGGAGATCCCTGGGCAAATATCTTACCATTATGGAAAAGGATTACCGAGTCACTGCACTGCGCGGCTCTGTTTAGATCATGGAGCACACTTACAACTGTAAGACCCTTTTCCCGCTGCAGCCTTTTTAACAGCTTTAATATCTCAATTTGATGCATCAAATCCAGGTGGGCAATCGGTTCATCCAATAATAATATGCAACGGAAAAAATATAGTGTTTTATCATTCTTGCTTGTTTATTTCAAATATATTTAAATCATAGAGGTATACTAACAATATTTGTTTCTAACTTTAAGAAAATGCTTAGCAAACTATAAAAATCTTGACAATTCTTGCCTATAAAATTAAACTTCGAAGCGAAAGACTTCATTTTTAAAGCAAGAAAGTAAAAAGTATAGTGAAACAATATGTAGAAAATGGTATAGTGAGATCGGAGAATAATATATGAGTATAATCGGAGTTATCAACTCGGAAAAAGAAATAAATAAACTGATCGAAAAAGAATTACAGAGCATTGATCTTTCCGGAGATGTAATAACCTCTCATATCGATATCCATGAGATTCTTGAATATCTCAACTTTGATATGCCCGAAATTGTGATCATGAATCTGTCCGACAAAAATATTAATATCGATTACATCATCAAACAAATCATTGCCGATACCTGGCTTCATAATTTTGGTATTGTCGGTATCTTCGATAAAAAAATACACGATGAAAAAAAACTCATGGAGAAGCTAAAAAAAATAAATCTGCTTAATTTATTTGAATACTCAAAAATAGGGATTAACTTGGCAAAATCGATTAATATAATTTTAGCCAACCGTCAAATTATTTTTCAACGTGAAATTTCCGATAAGCTTGTGGAAAAAATATCCGGTTCATTTGAAATTGATAACGATATATTGGCGGTTCCAAGTTATACAAACCTTATTGCCATTTACCTTTCCAATCAGGGATATGTAGATGAAGAGATGAAAATTAACACTAATATCGCTCTTTCCGAACTCATTATCAACGGTATTGAACACGGTAACTGTAAAATTACTTATCGTGAAAAAGCGGAATACATCCAAAGCGGAGGTTCTATTCAGGAACTGATTGCCGAAAAATGTAAAAATCCTCTGTTAGCAAAAAAACGTGTTGGACTTGAATATGAAATATTTCCTGACCACTCCGTTTTAAAGGTTTGTGATGAAGGCGATGGTTTTGATGTAAAACGCTATCAGGAATGGATCCAGAAGAAAAATCCTTACTCGCTCTTGGGAAGAGGTATTTTACTGGCTCGGGGTTTTAGCAAAAAGCTTTCTTATAATAATAAAGGAAACGAAGCTACGCTGACTATCGAACACAAGGATATACCTATCCAATCTCCGGCAGGCTTTTCTGATCAAAAAGCGGTTCACTTTAAAAAAAGTGATACTATTTTTCATGAAGGCGAAGAGAGTAACTTTATTTATTATATTTTAAGTGGAAAGTACGGTGTTTTTCATAAAAATAAAAAAATCGGTTATATCACTCCAGCCGATATTTTTATGGGTGAAATGTCCTTTCTGCTCAATAATCAGCGAAGTGCGACCGTCAAAGCGGAAAAAGAAGGCAAGCTTTTAAAAATATCGAAGAAACAGTTCATTTCGGTAATTAAGAAATATCCTCACTACGGCATCTTTTTATCCCGCCTTATCGCTAGAAAACTGGCCAGAACCAACACAGCAACCGCACGTATGATGCTTAAAATAGCAGAATACGATAGAGGCATATAATCATATTCCTTTCTCCATAATATAAAATGCTATACAAATTTGAAGCAAAATAACCGTTCTCGCTGTATAAACTCTTTAGAAGCACGTGCTACAAAAAAAAATTAATAAGTTTTAAGGAGGAAGATATGAATAATCTTAATTCTATTTTGCTGGAAGGTAATTTAGTGAGGAATCCGGAACTCATGTATACCCCGCAGGGTACGCCGCTCTGTAAGTTTTCTATAGCTTCAAACAGATTTTACAAGCAGAACGATGAGTTCCAGAAAGAAGTATCGTATTTTGATGTCACCACATGGTCTAAAATTGCAGAGATATGTGGTGAGCGTCTTAAGAAAGGCAGAGGAGTAAGGGTAGTAGGACGCTTGAAACAAGACCGCTGGGAAGATCCCGACGGTAAATCGAAATCGAAAGTTCATATTATTGCGAACCATGTCGAGTTCAAACCGGATTTCAGCGCTAAAGAAGAAAAGAAAGAAGAGTTACAAACTGTCGAAGCGTAATTAAAAATAAGGGGGGTGTTATAACCCCCCTTATATATATTATAACCGGGTTAAAAAACAACCCGGTTATAAGGGTAATCCCCTATTCTTCTTTTACTATTTCAATCTTAATACCGTCTTGTGTTGAATATCCTTCTTTGGCCGGTATTTTTACACTCAATATCCCGTCTTTAAAAACTGCTTTCACCTTTTCTCTATCGAATTTATTTTCCGGAACATAGTATTTTTGATTAACAATATCTTTGTATTTCAGTCTCCGTTTAAAAAAGCGCAGATTTTCTTGTTCTTCTTTGGTAGTCATTTGAGCATTGAGTATCATGTAATCACCCTGAAACTGCAGATCAATATTTTTTTCTTCAAAACCGGCCAGAGCAAATTCAAAATTAAGTTCCTTTTCGGTAGTCAAGTATACGTTACACGGCGGATAAGAATAAAGAGGATAAAAATCTACATTTTCATCCCACTGGAAATTATGTTCATTTCCTGTTCCGCAGCCTGGAAAACCGTCTTTAAATTTGTGTTTAAAATCTTCCGCAGCACTAAACATTTCATCTAATATTCTCCCCATGTCAAACATAAATCTTTCTTTCATATAACACCTCCTGTTAAGCGTGTCCATTTAAGCCCCTTATACAAGGCGACTTATGAGATATATATCTCATATATTTATATGCAAATAGCATACCAATATCCCACGAATGTGTTTTTTTAATTCTTTCCAACATATATAATTAAAATATTAATTAATCGATGATTTTATTGATTGCATCATATTGTGTCAAAACGAAACATTTTTACTTTTTTCTTTATTTACTGGGTAGTTTTAACTCATAATGTATGCTCTTAAACAGATTTTCAAGAGTGCTCTCTTGGATATTATGCTTAACTCTGTTACCATTATCCAAAATAATGCAGAAACCAAAACCGTTTCAGTTTTTGTTCAGCACCTTTAAAACACTCTTTTTGCTGTTACCGTGTGCATTTTTTTTCTTTCACCTTTGTTTTTTTTATATTATAGGAACAAGGATTATTGATTTACAAAAGAATAATCCACAGTTTACCTCCCTCATGCGCTTCCGTGAAAGCACAACTCCGGGATATATGGCCAGCCATAATTATATACCATTGAACGAGATCTCTCTGGATTTTATCCGCTGTATAATATTTATTGAAGATTTTGATTTTTATTCGCATATCGGTTTTGACATTGAATCCATTCAATATGCATTTGAATTAAATAAAAAATATGGCTCTTTTGTGTACGGAGGAAGCACAATAACTCAGCAGCTTGCACGAACCCTTTTTTTAAATCCCCAAAAAAATTATTTAAGAAAATATCTGGAATTCCTCATCGCTATTGAAATAGAGCTCATACTTTCCAAGGAACGTATTTTAGAGCTTTATTTAAACTATATTGAATGGGGGCCCCATATTTATGGAATAGGCACGGCAGCATACTATTACTTTGCCAAAAATATAAGGCAACTGTCGTCTATAGATAAGATAAAGCTTATAGCTATCATGCCTAATCCACTTTTATACACACCTTATAATTTTACATCTCATCCCATATTGCGCAGACGCTATAACGCACTCAAACGTTTTAATGAATTCTTGAAAAAAATGATGCCTCGTTTTGAATCGGAAATTAAAGAACAAACCGCCTTTTAATAGTATTCATCTTCATAATAACCATAGCTATCTTCGTAATACTCATAACTGTCATCAGCGTATTCATAATCTACTGATCTAACAAACGGCCATGTTGTTTCAGAAACCTTCCAGCTGTAAGATTTTCCTGCAGTAAAAGAGTGTTTTTCACTCATGCTGCAGATAACGTTACCAACCAAAAAATCAACACGCACAGTTGTACTATCTTTTGAGACATTCACGTTATACGATTCATGCGGAGCAACTACATGTTCGAGTAATAAATTCTCACTTTGCCTGCCGCTGCTATCTGCTATGTACACTCCGATAATTTTATACGGAGTTCTGTTTGATAATTCAACTGTCGCGTATTCATTTTTAGCTGTACTCTGTTCCGTACTTGTACATGTTTGCAATAAAAGCGCCATAACCAAAAAAAATAACACTACAGGAAATCTGTATTTTTTCATATTCAGACCTCTTTTATAATAGGAATAGAATCCTACTAAAGATTATAGTCGCTACTATCTGATTAATCAAAAAAAATCATCATTAAAATAAACAAAAGTGATTATTCTCCTATTTATTTATCTTTTTCCTTAACTTTTTAATACTCATCTTATGAGCTTCATCCTCATCCGTTCCGGCTCGCTGCTTGAACTTTTTATAAAATATATACATCATGATAACTCCGGCGATAATCATCAAAAAACTGAATATCTGGCTCATGGTAAAGTTAAACGGAGTCTTATATACATCAACAGGATTATCTACAGGATCAAGAATTATGGAAAATCTGCCTAAAAGCGGTATCCGCAGGTAATCAATGACAAATCTCACTAAACCGTACCCTATAATATATAGTGCGATTAAAAAACCTTTAAACGGCCTTCGATTTCTAAAAACAAACCAGAGCAGAAGCCATAATAATATCCCTTCAAAAAACCACTCGTAAATTTGAGTCGGATGCCGTGGTAAATCGATTAATGTTTCACCCGAACTTGCTGTAATACCTGCTTCCTGCATAAACTCGCGTACCCATTTTTGCCTAGCAGGAAATTTCTCTGCAGCTGGGAAATACATACCCCAGGGTAGAGTGGTAATCCTTCCGAAAAGCTCACCATTAATAAAATTCCCTAAGCGTCCGAATGAATAGGCGATCGGTAATCCTGCAATCAGCATATCGCCCCATTCCAGTACATCGATCTTTTTTCTTCTGGCATAAATGACCATTGCTATGATAGCACCGAGCAGGCCTCCGTAATAGTTCATGCCGGAGAGACCCGTTACCTGGCATTGCTCTCCGAAAGGCCAGAATATAAGCCATGGCTCACTCCAATATTTGCCCGAAGCATCAAAAAAAAGTGCGGCAAAAATTCTCGCACCGAGTATAAGGCCAACTATGCCCCAAAAAAAGAAGCTTAAGATATCGTCTTTGTTAAGATCCATTTTGCGCTTTTTAACCTGATACATAAAAAGCAGATATGTTATAATAAAGCCCACAATATACATCAGGCTATACCAGCGAATTGAAAAACCAAAAATATTAACAATTTCCGGTTTAATCCACTCAGGAAACTGAATATAGTTCAACATGCAATCCTCCTGTTTTAATATATTATTATCTAATCTTCTTGCAAAAATAACATTTTTGCAAGAAGATCTTTAATTGGAAATTGCTAAATGATTATAGAATAAAGAATAAGTATTTTACTAATTTAATATATTTTGATTTTTGCAATTTCCTCATCTTTATTCTTTTGTTATGTCAAATCCAAAATGATTGTATACTTCGGAAAAAGCATCGATTAACTGTTTGCGTGTAAAACCAATTTGTGCAGGCGTTTTTACACGATTTGTTTTAAATGACTTAGCTTTTTCTGTTTCTACTTTAAGTGTTTTTTCAAATGTATTATTTAACTGTAAGCCAAATTGTTTATATATATCTCTTACAATCTGTTCCGGTTTATTAATTAACTCATTATAATAAATAACCTTATAATTTTTTTTTGGTTCTTTTGTCAAACGCTTCATCGGATAAAGATACCAATACTTACACATTTCTATCATTTCTTTTTTAAATGGGAATATTTCATTTAGATCATTAAACCAACTCCAACAACATGAAAACCAATTCATATGCGAAGGAAATAACTCCATGGGATTTCTTGTCATATAGATTATTTTTGCATCCGGAAAATACTTTAATATTGTATCAATTCTGGGAGAAAAAGAAGGATTTTTCGATAGAAATATTTTATTACCACCATGAGCATACAGATGTCGTTTTAAACAGTTTATATAAAATTTCATGATAGTTTTTTTCTGAGAAGAACTCATGTTTTCATCAAAATAGAAATACCTTTTCATTTCTTCTATAATTGGAAACATAAATAACAGCCATAAAGAATTCCAAATATATAATAAAATTCCTTCATCTTCCTCTGGCTCGGCAAGCCCCATCCTATGTAACTTGATCGGTGATAACAAATTTTGTTCTATTTTTTTTAACTGGTGTGTAATAAGCCCGCCGATTAATTTATCTACTATTAATATACCTCTGAAAAATTTTCTCTGTGCAATTGACGGCGCTAAATATATTTCCCAGGTTTTAAAACAGGTAAAGGTCTCTGTATCTTTGGCTAACAGTCGGTATAATAACGTAGTACCACTTCTAAAGTTGCTAATAATAAATATAGGATTGCTTATGCTCTGTTTTTTAAAACCTCTGAATAAAATAGTATCTAATAAAAAGCCCAGCCTGCTGGATATCATAGCGTATATAAACGCTATCGGAAACACAATAAAAAAACGAATTCGTTTAATTCCAAAGCGAAACTGGGTGTCTTTATACTTAAAAAAAGACAAATAGAGTAATCTTAAAAATAATTTAATATTAATAAGCATTTTCTCACTAACAGAATAGTTATATGTATTGTATGGTATAATGAAGTGAAATTATATATTAATCAAGATAATTAAATGAAAAATATTATGTAATCCCAATAATAATGTACGTGCATTTACAGTTTATTTACCAGTCCTTCCAGCTCTGAAATTACCTCACTGTTCTTCGAGATAACGGATTTTAATTCTTTAGTGAAAATATCAATTTCTTCACATTTTTTTACCTGGTCTTGTGTAAGTGATGATACGGAATCCGTAAGCGAATTTATTTTTGACATTACCTCCAAAATTTCCGATCCACCGGCAGCCTGTTCAATGCTGGCCTGTTTTACTTCATCTGTAATTTTCGATAATTCCTGGATGGAAGAAAGCATCTCATTCATGGCACTGGATTCCTCCTGCATGGCTTGTAATACATTCAGATTAATATTGGACGTTTCGCGGGCATCATGCAAAATACTCTGCAGCCTTAAACTGGCATTCGCGGAAAGTTCTACAATTCTCGATATGCGTCCCTTGATATCTTTCAAAATATCATAAATAAGTTTAGCATTGGCACCCGCATTTTCGGCCAACTGCCGTATTTCATCGGCTACCACAGCGAAACCCTTGCCTGCTTCTCCGGCGTGAGCCGCCTCGATCGCCGCATTCATGGCAAGCAGATTTGTTTCAGTGGCAATAGAAGAGATTATTTCAACAATCTCTTCTATTTGTTTACTGGCATTCTCCGTCTCCTTAATCGCCTCTACTACCTCACTCATGGTGGTCTCACCTTCGAGAGCAGCACGCAAGAGATTATCGGCCAGATTATTGGCATTTTTGGATGTACTGGTAATAACATTTATCGAACTGCCCACTTCTTCAATTGCGGATACACTGGCCACTACTAATTCAGCCTGTGATTGAATATTTTGTGAAACCGATTCGATGGAGCGAATCATTTGCGTAATGGTAGCCGATGTCTGTTCCACTGCGGAATACTCATTCTGCGTTTCAGTTTCTATTTTTCCAATAGACTGCACCATATGTTCGATATCTTCCGAGAATTTATTCGAGGTAGCTACCAGCGTACTGCTTGAATTATATATCTTCCCCGCAATCTCTTTAATATTTCCCGTTAAAGTGGCCCGCATCTCTTCTTTTTCAACCATGGTTTCCGTCTGCTGCTGTATCATTTTATTGTAGCGGTAAGCGATATACATCAATAATCCGGTAACAATGAGAATGACACAGGGTTTAATAATATTATCATCTAAATAGATTTTCACTATGGTATCCTTAGCCTCATGCACAAAAGCAACTTCGGATTCAGTTAATACTTCACTGAATATATTTAATCCGATGAGTGAATAAATATACAAAGCAGTATGGGAGATAAATACATAGATCCCGGTAAACAAAACCGATGCAGCTGAATTCCTCATTACATAAAGAATCAAAAAGATAAAATAAAGCCAGGGGAAAACACCCGTAAATGTCAGAGCCGAATGAGGGGGTCGCGCTATAAACAACGCAATAATATTAAGCATACTGATATCAATAAGCGGGAGTATGAACTTCATCCATGAGAAATATTTTTGTTGATTGGTAATCCTAATAATATAAATTGAAACCATGACAGCTATCAGTATGAAGATTAATTCAAGAAAGAAAGCCGCATCCTGAAAAACGACCATCAGACCTTCGCTGTCATAATGCTGCATAACAACTACTAAAAAAAATATAAAAATCGGTAGAATTAATATCAATCTTATATATGCTATCAGCCGTTCTCCATTTATTCTTGACTCTAAGATCAGCTGTTCAGTCAGTTTTTTAGCATCGGGCATTATTACTACTCCTTTTCCTATCTATCTCTCTTCCCCAAGTCTATGTTTATTAAAAGTCGTATGCAATTAAATTTTTCTTTTTATAGCTTCCCTTGATTCCGTTACTTGACAATGAACATAATTGGTCATATGGTTTTTCTTCCACCTTCCCCCACATACCACCAGTTTTGCTGGTGGTATGTTAATTGTTAATTAATCTATGACTTCACAAAAAAGCATAAATCAAATACAAATCCTTTTAATCGGCAGCAACAACATCCAATGCCGTATGTTGAGAAGAATTTTTAAAAAAACATATTATAAACTTTTTTATGCCAGAACCGAAACAGCGGCTTTAACTGTGCTTAAAGAACAAAAACCCGACATCGTGATATGTGATGAAGCTATAGATGGTATGAATATATATGAATTCTGTGGTCTGGTTAAATTACATCCGGAACTTAAAGCCAGTGTGTTTATCCTTATAACAAGATTATCCAATCCGGATGAGATAATTAAATTTCTACAATTCGGTATTGATAATATAATTATTGCGCCCTTTAGCGAGAATTCGGTACTCAACAAGCTTCAAACCATTCTGCTCAACCGGGCTCAACATAGAATAAATACACCTAAAATTGAAATACCCGTCACTTTCAATAATAAGAAATACACTATTTCAACTCAGGCAACTCAGCTTACGGATCTCCTTTTATCTGTATTTGAAAATATTATACAACAAAAACTAAAATATGAAGAAGCACATAAAAAACTGCTATCGGCATTGGACAAAGAAAAAGAATCGGAGAAACTTAAGGACGATTTTATCTCTGTGGCAAGCCATGAAATCCGAACTCCGCTGACTTCCATAATCGGCGCACTCCGCATTATTGAGGAATATTTACATGATATCATCCCTCCCCAAATTAGTAAGTATGTTGATATAGCATATAGAAATTCAGAAAGGCTGATGCATGTTATCAATGATATTCTTGATATTCAGAAGATCGAATCCGGAAAAATGGATTTTCATTTCAAACCTATCGAGCTTTTACCTCTTATTAAAGAAGCAATTCATATTACAAGTCCCTATACTGACAAATATAATATTCGTATTAAGCTTGAAAAAAGTGATCACAATTATATAGTGAATATTGATCCCGATCGCTTTATTCAAGCTGTTACAAATCTCCTTTCAAATGCCTGTAAATTTTCACCAATCAAAGGAATCGTAAGAATAAGGTTTGAAAAGCAACCGAATTGGATACGAATATCGGTTATCGATAAAGGCCCCGGTATTCCTTTAGATTTTCAACCAAGGGTGTTTGAAAGGTTTGCCCAGGCCAAACCTATTTATATGCGGGGAAAAGAGGGAACCGGACTTGGATTAAGCATTACCAAATCTATTGTTGAACAGCTGGGCGGAAGAATTAATTTTAAAACAGAAAAAGGTAAAGGTACCACTTTTTATATTGATCTACCTTTATTGGAAGTATAAAATGGATAATGAATGATGAAACATAATAATCATAAGATGAACAAGAAGCTATCGGACCTTTTCCGGCAGTATATAAAAAAACTACCGCAGAAATTAAAGATTATTGAAAAACTCATTCGAGATATTGTAGCGGAAGAACAAGATAACTCACATTATGAAATTCTTTATAACGAAATACACAGTCTAAGCGGATCCAGTCTTACCTACGGTCTTAAGGCTATTGCCGCCACATGCCGGCGATTAGAGAAGCTTTTCGCAACACTGGTTGCAAAAAATACCACACCCTCCGCTAGGCAAAAACAAGAACTGATGACAGTGTTTTATAATTTGCAGAAACAAACAGAAGATACCGCCCACTCTGTTATTCAACCCACCAGCGATGGTAAAATGAAATCAACGCGTAAAAAGAAAGGTGACACTGCTCTTAAGAAAAAAATAATTCTGCTTGTAAACCCCGATAATAATATTACAAAAGAACTTTCGCTGCAGTTAAAGTTCTATGGTTTTGAAATTACCACCTATGGCGAAATCTCGCAGATAAATAAAGCGAAAATCAAAAACAGCGATGTAATTTTCATATTGGATGCTTCTTATTTGGATGCTTCGGATACGGAATATAAAAGTATCAGAAAATTAAAGCAGGACGATCCCCTTAATGTTCATATTGTCTTTATCGCAGAGAATGACACCTTCAAAAAGCGGTTGCAAGCAGTACGCAAAGGAGCTGATGCTTTTTTTGTTCTGCCTCTAGATATTACCGAAATGCTTGACAATCTGCATAACCTGACAAATGAAGCGGGACAGGAACTTTATCATATCCTTATTGTTGATGATGATCCAGAACAGATTGCCTGGTGTGCTCTATGGCTGCAGCAAGCGGGAATGATCACATCAGTGGTATCAAATCCCATGCAGGTAATTCCGCAAATCATCGAGACAAAACCGGAACTTATCCTCATGGATATGTATATGCCGAATTGTAACGGAATGGAACTGGCAAAAATAATCCGTCAGCAAAAGGCGTTCGTCAGCATTCCCATCATTTTTCTCTCAATAGAAAATAACATACACAAGCAATACGAGGCTTTACACTTAGGCGGTGATGATTTCCTTACTAAACCGATTAAACCTGAACATCTTATTGCTTCCGTTACGATCAGAGCCAACCGTTACCGGAAATTAAGATTTTATATGGAGCGGGATTCACTTACCGGACTGCTCAATCATTCCCGCAGTGAAGAACAGCTTGAAATTGAATTGAAGCGCGCGGAACGATTGAATGCACCTTTATCTTATTCGATGATAGATATAGATTTTTTTAAACAAGTGAATGATAACTATGGTCATTTGAGTGGCGACCGTATTCTTAAAAGCCTGGCCAATCTCCTTCAAGAACGGCTGCGCCGGAGCGATATTATCGGCCGCTATGGCGGAGAAGAATTCGCAGTCATTCTTCCCAATACCGACGTCCGGAATGCTTTTTTGGTAATTGATGAAATCAGAAATAACTTTTCACAAATCAAACACCGGGCCGGCAAAAAAGAATTTTTCGTTACAATTAGTGCGGGCATAGCGGCTTTTCCCAAATTTCCCTCATTCGTAGCATTAAATGAGGCAGCCGATAAAGCTCTCTATTTTGCAAAACAGCACGGTAGAAACAAAGTCACATCCGCATAATTAACTTAATGTACAAACATCTAGCACCAGCTATCCACGGTTTATGCAGTTCTTTTTTTATATGCTCTCTATAATCTCTGTTATCAAGAGGGTTATGTCATCAGAGAAACGAAGCTCAGCCGTATAACTCATAAGTTCCGAAATAATGTTATTGGAAAGCATTGCGATATCGATATCAGCTCCCTTTCTAATGACTCTTAACAGATTTTCTTTTCCAAATATTTTTCCATGTTCATTTACACATTCAATGATACCGTCAGTATAAAAGAAAAATCTGTCACCTTGATACAGTTTTACTTTCTTATCCTTAAATTGGGTTTCTTCGAACATACCAATAAAAAACCCGGTAGTTGATAATTCCAATGCATCTCCATGTTTGCGCTGTAAAATCTGTTTGGGGTGACCGGCACTGCAATAGCGGCAGCTCATCTTTTCCGTATCGATTACAGTATAAAACGCTGTGATATAATGTTCCGTATGAATTGTCTCCAAGAACTCTCGATGGATTTTATTGAGGGTAGCTCCGGGTGAAAAGCAGTTTTCCGCAAAGTGATGGAAAGCACTTTTAAACATAGCGGTAAGCAATGCTGCAGCCACACCATGACCTGAAACATCGGCGATTATTATACCCAATTTATGCTGATCCAAACGGATGATTTCAAACAGATCACCCCCGACGAACTCACAGGGCATGTATTTATGAGCAAAGTCCAATGGCAGATCAGCAGGATATTCTCTAGGTAAAAAACTTTTTTGAAGCTCGCTTGCCAAAGAAAGCTCATCTATAAATTTTTTATTTCGATAGTCAAGTTCATTCAATTCAATTGTTAATTTCAAAGCATGTTTGGTCAAATCTTCTTTTTCCTGTTTAAGCGATTCTGTTTTTTCTACTAACGATAAATTCGGATACATTAATCGCAGTATATCTTGCTTGGTTATCGTTAGTTCTGTGCAAAGATTATAAAGGGATTTTACAACTGCAGAAATAATTTCAGGGGTTACCGTGGAAGGTAATTTGAGCAGAGAGGTGCGTAATAACTTGGAGAATCCCGGATCGTTATAAAAAATAACATAGCTATCATTCCGTACCGTTATACGCAGTAGTTCTTTTAAAGATTTATTATGACTTGTACCAGGTAATATGACATATATCCCTTTTTGCTTTAGGTTTACAGTAGGTACATCCAGCAGCACATACTCCATTTTATTGTTTACGAGTGAATCCCCTATCTGTTGTAATGCAGGGAGCTTATTACCGACTAAAAAAATATTCATATTTTCAGGCATAATATTAAACTATCTAGTATTTTACGCTATAATCCTTTAGTTTCAAGCAAAAATAATTAAAATAAAAAGCTAAATTCAATAAATAACTTGAATTTTATTATTTATTTCAATAGAATTTTTGATTGAAAATAGGCAGGATGGAAAAAAGGAGAAAAAAAATGGATATTAGAGTAAGCTTCGATAATAATACTGCCACTTTGACTATTACGGGGGAAATTGATACAAAGGCTAGTTCTGATCTAAGTGAACATTTCAAAGAAATTATGGATAATGATGCCGTGAGTTATGTTGATATAAATCTACAGAAGGTACCGAATATTTCCAGTGCCGGTATCGGTAAAATACTTAAACTCTTTAAATATCTGAACAGCAAGGGTGGGTCCATGAGAATTACCGGTATCTCTCCAGAACTCTATAAACTTTTTAAAGAAATACATCTCGATAGAATAATTTCCATCTCAGAACAATAAAATCAATCAGCCAGCCTTATTTTTAAACCAGCGGTGCTTGATCTTTTTTTTAGAATAGTTTAAACCATGAGACATCGGTATATAATACCCGCAGGTGATGTACTTTGGCAAACAAGATATTTTCAGATCAGGCGCACATTGTAAGCATAAAACACAAACCTCCCTCTTATCTCGATATTGTCTTAAAGAATGAAAATATCGCTGTTCATGCCGGCCCGGGGCAGTTTGTTATGCTGAAAAACTGGCCAGGCAATGACCCCATACTGCTTCGTCCTTTTGACATAGTCGATATTGTTAAAAAAAATAAAACTTTCAGACTAATTGTTAAGGTTGTAGGAAAAGGTACTGCACTTATGCAGCAGTTGAAGCGCGGTGATGTTGTAACAATCATCGGCCCCTTGGGTAAAGCAATAGTGGATTATACCTTTTCATCTATGGTTATGCTTATCAGAGGCTGCGGAGCAGCCGCGGTACTCTATTTCGCCAAACAGGCCTTTAACAAGGGAATAACAATACATACCATCCTTTCTGCAGCAACCAAAGAAAAATTAATACTGGAGCAGGAATTAAGATCAGTTTCAAAGACTTTCCATACCGCAACTGATGACGGCTCTTCCGGTTATAAAGGTCTAGCCACCGAAGTGTTAAAGAATTTCTTGAAAGATAATAAAGTCGATCGCATTTACAGCTGCGGCGGAGGACCTTTTTATTTCCCCTATCTGGAAATTCTCCATACCAAACATCATTTTCCCGTGTATTTATTCGTAGAAAATTATATGGCCTGCGGCACCGGCCACTGTCACGGCTGTGCGATTAAAAAGCAGAAGAGTCATGATTATTATTTGGTTTGTCAAGACGGGCCGCTTTTTTCTTTGGACGAGGTGGAACAACCATGCCTGATTTATCAATAAAAATCGCAGGAATTAAATTGAAAAATCCGGTTCTTCCTGCTTCCGGTACATACGAACCGACCCGATCGTTTAACCAAACATTTTTGCCTTCCGAATTGGGAGCGATAATTAATAAAACAGTTACCCTGAAGGCTCAATCCGGCAATCCGCCGCCGCGTATTTGGGAAACACCTTGTGGAATGCTCAACTCGATTGGCATACCTTCGAAAGGATTCGCTCATTTTATTTCTAACGAATTACCACAGTTAAAAAAATTAAATGATCGCCTCATTATCAGTATCGCCGGTTTTTCAATCGACGAATTTGTGGAACTTGCCGGTCTCATTCAAGCACAATCCTGTGCAGATTTTATTGAGCTGAACCTTTCCTGCCCCAATCTTCAAAAGCATACAGTCTGGTCGCAGGATCCTTCATTATTAAGAAAGGTTATAACTGCGGTAAAAAAACGAGTAAAGCTTCCCCTCATTGCCAAACTAACGCCGAATGTTACGGATATTTCTGAATTAGCCGTCGTGGCTCAAGATGCCGGCGCAGACGCTCTTTCGCTGACGAATACATACCGCGGAATGGCGATCGATATATTAACCAAAACTCCGGCATTAGCTAATATCATCGGTGGTTTGTCAGGTCCGGCCATCCGACCTCTCTCGCTTCATGCAGTGTTTACAACCTATAAGAAGGTAAGCGTGCCCATTATCGGTATGGGAGGAATTACCTCATGGAAGGATGCAATAGAGTATTTTCTAGCCGGCGCTACGGCGATTGCCGTCGGCATGTACAATTTTGTAGATCCCCTTATAATGAAAAAAATTATTACAGGGATAGATCAGTATTTGAATGAAAGCGGTTTTAAAGCGCTAAAGGGAATAATCGGGCTTGCCCATAAGGAATAATTCGCATAAATTTATTATTTCAAACGTTTGGCGAGCATTGGATTGTTCGCCGGAGCAAGCGAACCCACTTCATTATCTTCAAGTACAACAACATCCAACATATCAATGATTCCGATAAAACCATTATTCCCGCCTAATATCGAAAATCCGGAATTGGTTATTTTTTTGACGGAAAAGTTGCTTTGAATGACCGATACTGGTATTCCATTCAGTTTCCAGACAGCCTTAAGGGTATCCGCTTCAAAGATAAGGAAAAAATCTATTACATATCTTTCCCCAGCTGTTAGATTGCTAATCCCGGAAGCAAAAGTATGAGTAACTCCATCTGCAGTCATTATTACCGTGAGGTTTTGTTCGGCATTGAAAAAACAGCGAAGAGAAAAGCTGCCGTTTTCCGAGTAAAGATAAAATATGGTTTTTGAAGTTTGTACCGCCTGCGGAGTAACTCCTAGCGATACATTAAAAGACTGAATCTTATTATTTTTTATTGGGATAATCAAATTATTAAACACAAATCCATTTTTACCATCCAATTGAAATCCGATAATATCACCGTTCAGTACGATTTTTGGTTTCATTATCTGAGTTTGAGAAAGAGAAAGACTTGTACCATATGAATGCTCTTTGGAATGTAAATACATATCAAAGAGAGTATAAAAAACATTCTTATTTTTATTATTCTCGGCAGTCTTCTTAACGGGCGAGGACACATAAAGTTCTGCAGACATTGCTGTTTTTGAACTGAAAATATAATCCGAAGCCTTAGTCGGAGCAAACGGAAAAAACTCGACCGTTATTGAATATACACCCTCCTTGGGCGGGGTTTCCCAGAGAATCTGATCTAAGCCGTCGCTCAATAATCCTCTGGCGATTACAACACCATCTTGACTCCAACGAATATAAGGATTAAGCAAAGACGATGTCTTTACATCCGCAATTAACAATGCCTTATCCTTTGGTTCAAGAAGCCATGGATACGACCATACTCCATTAATCCTGAAGCTTTCATCCACATAAAAAAATACCCACTCATTTTGGGTGAGAATCTCATGCTCGGAGCTGACTGTAAAGGCTAAACTATATTCGCCGTATGCCAGATCTAAGGAATCATTGATAAGATCATTAAGCACGATTTCAGTATTAATCTCCGGTGAGTTCAAAGTATTACTGGCCATTATCCTGCCATTGCTATTTATAAGATCGATTGTCAACAGCTTAGGACTGCTTTCCTGATCATCCACAATAAGTTTAAAATAGACATCATCATTCTTCTTAAGTATATCACCGTTTTCCAGCGACAGCATTTCTATCCGAATAGGCTCATAGGCATAGAAATCGCCGCATGCTGTATACATACTTATCGTTATGAGGATAATTAGAATTGTTAAAAGAGTATACTTCATATTGTTACTATAAATTTACCACAAATTTCATAGAAATCAATATATTTACTGAGGAAATTGCATAAATCAAAATATATTAAGTTAGTAAAATACTTATTCTTTATTCCATAATAATTTAGCAATTTCCATTTATGGAGCTTCCTGCAAAAATGTTATTTTTGCAGGAAGCTCTACTACTAACTTAGTTCCTGACAATATTTCTATTTATATAATAGAGCGAATAAAAAAAATAAACAATATGGAACATTAAAAATTATAAATTAAAAAATATGATAATATGATAATAAATATTAAAATAATTAAATCAAATTAAATATTATTTAATCAATTCTCTTGAAAAATTGAACTTTTTCAATTATATTATAATAAAATGAAAAAGGCAGGAGAAGTTATGGCAAAGAAAATACTACAGGAATGTCCGTTATGCGGCAACACACTGCGCTTAAAGGTATTACAATGCCCCTCTTGTGCTATTCGAATAGAAGGCAATTTCGATCCCCCTCATTCGCGCATTTTTCATTTATCGTATAAAGATCTTGATTTTATTGAGTTATTCGTAAAACTCCGGGGAAATATTAAAGAAGTGGAAAAAGCCCTTAGAGTCTCTTATCCGACAGTACGTGGTATGCTTGATTCGGTTATCCGTAAAATGGGATATCCGGTTAAAGGAAAAGTTGATAAGAAACGCAGAATAGAGATAATCGATCAACTGGAAAAAGGCACAATCACTGCTGAAAAGGCCGCTCGTTTATTACAGGAAGAAGACGATGAAGAACAGGAGTCTTAGGGCAGATAGTATCACCTCAAGGGGTATAATACAAGCTTAGCAAAATAAGGAGCATGAGAGTAATGATGGACGAAGAAAGAATGAGAATTTTAAAAATGATTGAGAGCGGAAAAATTTCGGCAGAGGAAGGTATCAAGCTTTTAGAAGCACTTGAGCTAAACCAGGGCGAAAAAACAGCTCAGCCTGAAAATACATTCGGCAAAATGTTAAATATAAAAATATCTGATAGCGAAAGCGGAAAAGTAAAAGTAAATTTAAAAGTACCTTTAGGTATTGCGCATATTATTAAATCACTCATTCCCGAACCCGAACTTCAAAAACTGGAGGAACGGGGGATAAATCTCGACATGATTTTTCAAAATATCGATTCGGGTTCTTTTGGAAAACTACTGGAAGTTGAAGATAACGAACGCAAACAAATTATACAATTGAGCATAGAATAGCATCCTTCCCACAGCAATTCTCCTTGTGTATATTCTTTAGCAATTTTAAATTCACGGGCCTTCTAATTGACTCTTACGGCCACTCCCCTATATATTTATACATAGAGCGTCCAATTAAAGCCGCACATTTTTAGTTTATCTAATGAATAAGGAAGCCAGATGCGCGCAACCAAAGCAATAATCAGACTTGACAATCTGCGTCACAATATAGGAATAATTCAAACCCATGTTGGAAAAAACAGCGCAATCTGTATGGCAGTTAAAGCAAATGCCTACGGTCATGGCGCGATACGCATCGCTAAAACAGCTATAGCAGCGGGAATCAAGGCTCTGGGAGTGGCGACGGTAGATGAAGGATTGGACCTTCGCAAAGCGGGAATATCTGCTCCACTTTATCTCTTCAGCTTACCCTGTGATACGGAAATTGAAGCTTTAGTAACATCCGGTTTGATACCATTTTGTACGGACGAGAATATTATTAATAAATATAATGCTGCGGCAAAGCAGCAGCACAAGATAATAACCGTACACCTCAAAGTCGATACCGGTATGGGTCGGATCGGATGCGCTCCGCAGAACGCAGTGGAACTTGCTACGCTCATTTCATCTTGCACATATCTTGAACTTGGCGGTATCTGCACTCATTTCCCCATTGCCGACAGTGGTGACGCTCGTTTCACAAAAGCTCAGATAGACATTTTAAAGAATGTGATCTTCAAGCTGCAACAACAGGGTATAAGAGTCAATATTATTCACGCCGCCAACTCCGGAGCTATAATTGATAAACCGGAATCTTACTTCAATATGGTGCGCCCGGGTATCATTTTGTACGGTTATTATCCCTCTCACGATCAAGCACGCATCTTGGATGTGAAACCGGTCATGGAGCTCAAAACCCAGATCAGCTTCATAAAGAAAGTGGCAAAAGGCACGTCAATCTCTTACGGAAGAACTTATATAACCAAAGCTGAAACATATATCGCCACATTGCCGATAGGCTACGGAGACGGATACTCCAGATTGCTTTCAAATCGAGCAGAAGTTTTTATTGAGGGCCGGCGTTACCCTGTAGCAGGACGGGTATGCATGGACCAGATCATGATAGATCTGGGTCCCAAGACCGACCTTACCGTCGGCAGGGAAGTCGTTTTGTTCGGAGCTGCACAAGGGGCCCCCGATGCCGAAGAGATTGCGGATTTAATGGAAACCATACCCTATGAGGTTACATGTCTTATTACCGCACGTGTACCTCGTGTGTACATTGATTAAATAAGGAGCAGCAGCACATGCAGTTGGTAATAATTGGTTTAGGCGCAGGCGGCTTTGCAGCCGCATTTACCGCCCGCAAAGCAGATAGAAGCTGCAGCATTACCATAATAGATCCTAACTCCTATGATCTGCTTCACCCCTGCGGCATACCCTATGCATTGGAAGGGAGAATAGCTCCGGAAAAACTTACCCAACAGCTTGAATTAAAAAAAATGAATATTATTAAAATAAGCGATCGCGCTCACACAATAGATCCCAAGAGTAAAATAATTATACTCGATTCGGGTAATAAAGTAAATTATGACAAGCTTATTATCGCCACAGGAGCAGTTCCCTTCCTGCCTCCGTTTCCGGGAATTGAATCCACATACACCGTTACCACAATCGAGAGCATCCGAAAGATATCCGCACAGCTCACGCAGAGCACATCATCTGTTGTGATCGGTGGAGGTGCAATCGGTTTGGAGTGTGCGTTTGCTTTGCATAAACGGGGAGGTTCCTGTACTGTAATAGAACGTGAAAAATTCCTCATGCCGCGCTCATTGGATCAGGATCTGGCAAAACTGGTAGAGGAGTATTTAAGCACACAGGGAATAAACATCTCCTTGGCTGAACAGGTAATAAAGGTTAACGATAATGTCCTCACCACTTCCACAGGTGAAATAACAGCTGATCTTATAATCTGTGCCTGCGGCTTCACCCCAAACACTGACCTGGCAAAACAAGCAGGCTTGACCCTGAGCGGCAAGGCCATTAAAGTAAACAACTCCATGCAAACTTCATTTCCTGATATTTATGCCATAGGCGATTGTGCCGAGACTTACTCCACTCTTACCAAACATCCGCTATGGACGGCATTAGCAACCACGGCTTACCGTCAGGGAATAATTGCGGCCTCTCACGCGTTAGGAAACAACAGAGAGTACTCGGGAACACTCGGTACCTTTGTTTCTAAAATAGGAGATTTAGAGGTTGCGGCTTCAGGTTTAACCGAACAGCAGGCAGAAGCCGCTCATTTACAGGTTGTAAATGCCAAAGTTCGGGGTAAAACCGTACCGGAATGGATTGAGAAGCAGGAACCACTCACTTTAAAGATTTTAGTAGAAAAAAACAGCGGCAGGCTTCTGGGCGCCCAGGCTGTAGGCAGACAAGGTGCTTTGGAGCGTATTAATGTGCTCGCCTGCGCCATGAGAGCACAGCTTAAAGCACAGGGCTTGCTTGACTTGGAGCTGGGCTACTGCCCGCGGGTATCTGAAGTCTATGATCTTATTAACAGAACAGCAGAAATTGCATTGAAAAAATGTACTATGTAATTCACATTTGGTGTATAAGATATGGAAAAAAACAAACTTAAAACAACACAACTGGCTTTGGAACACGAAAAACTCTCTGCGGTTATGACTGATTTCGCGGGCTGGCAGCTGCCGGTATACTATACAAGTATTATCCGTGAACACCAGCACACACGTAGTGCGGCAAGCATATTTGATATTTCTCATATGGGAGAAATTATGGTAACCGGTAGTGAAGCAGAAGTTTTTTTGCAGTATATCATGACAAACGATATCGTAAGATTAAAACCGTGTACATGTTTTTACTCAGTTATGTGTTATGAGCAGGGCGGAACGGTTGATGACTGTTTTGTATACATGTTTTCACCCGAACACTACTGGATAGTGGTAAACGCGGCGAACATCCAAAAAGACCTGGCTTGGCTTAATGAACACACAAAACAATTTGATGTTACCATATGCGATCTTTCGTCCCGTTTATCAAAAATAGATCTTCAGGGTCCGCTTTCTGAAAAAATTCTGCAAAAACTTACACAGTATGCCCTTGCGGATGTAAAACGTTTTGCCATATTTAAAGCTGAAGTTGCCGACACACCATGCACAATATCCCGCAGCGGTTATACGGGAGAAGACGGTTTTGAGATCTATTGTGAGAACAAGGATGCCGTCCGTATCTGGAATTCACTCTTACAATGCGATAAGCGGGTTCAACCCGCCGGATTGGGCGCCCGTGACACACTGCGCATAGAGTCCTGTTACTCACTCTACGGTCATGAATTAAATAATGATATTTCACCGGTTGAGGCAGGAATCGGTTGGGTAGTAAGGGAGAAGCCAAACAACTTTTTAGGCAAAAACACTCTCCTTATCCAGAAGAAGCAGGGAACAGCCCGCAGTTTAATTGCCTTTAAGATGATAGATAAAGCTATTCCACGGTCCGGTTATGACATTTATATTCAAGACAAGCTCAACGGTTTGGTATCGAGTGGCGGTTACTCACCAACATTCACAACATCTGTCGGATTGGGTTTTGTTCCTTCAGCATATGCTAAAGTGAATACTATAATCCAGATAAAAATAAGAGAAAAGTTATATAATGCACAGCTTGTACAAAAACCATTTTATAAATATAAGGGGGTATAATGCTTTATGGCACATGAAAATCCTAAGGACTATCATTACACGAAAACTCACGAGTGGGTTAAAGCAGAGGGTGCTCTGTGTATCTGTGGATTGACAGACCATGCTCAAGAATCGCTGACCGATATTGTCTTTGTTGAATTGCCTGAAACGGGCACGACCATTTCACAGGGAGCACGCATCGCCGTTGTAGAGTCGGTAAAATCGGTTTCTGATATTTATGCACCTGTCTCAGGCAAGATTGTTGAGGTGAATCAGGCTCTCACTTCGGCACCGGAAAAAATAAATGATCATCCCTACTCCGACGGCTGGATTTTTAAGATCGAAGGCACAAATATGGGGGAACTGGATTCTCTGCTTAGTGCTGCAGATTATGAAAAGTATGTAAAGGAGGAGACACACTGAACTATACGGCACTTACAGAAAAGGATATCAGAGCTATGCTTAAAACAATAGGGGTATCCCGTGTGGAGGAGCTGTTTTCGGATATCGATTCCAAACTTATCTTAAGAGAACCTCTGGATCTGCCAAAGGCTCTATCCGAGCTTGAACTTGTGAGCTATTTCTCTTCACTAACACAAAAAAACAAACACAATAAAGCAAGTTTTTTAGGAGCCGGCTGCTATAACCACTTTATTCCCGCTACCGTGGATGCGGTTATCTCACGTTCCGAATTCTATACTTCATATACACCGTATCAACCTGAAATCTCGCAGGGCAATCTACAGGCCATATTTGAATATCAAACTATGATTTGTGAATTAACGGGTATGGATGCGGCCAATTCTTCGCTTTATGACGGTGCTACGGCTCTGGCGGAAGCTGCCCTCATGTGCGTAAGATTAACCGGAAAAACTGAAATTATACTCAGCAAAGCTGTTCACCCGCATTATCGGGAAGTCGTAGACACCTATTGCGGGGCAGCTGACATCACTTTAAAAGAAGCGGAATGCGAACAAGGAATAACAGCCCCAAACAAAATAGAATCGCTTATTAATGACAATACAGCTTGTATCCTTGTACAAACTCCCAATTTTTTCGGTTTAATAGAAAACCTAGAAAAACTATCAAAGCTAGCGCATTCACATCAGGCATTATGTGTAACATGTGTTGTCGAACCCACTTCTCTGGGACTGCTTAAAGCTCCGGGGGACTATGATATAGATATAGTGGCGGGTGAGGGTCAGAGTTTTGGCAATGCCCAAAACTACGGCGGGCCCCATCTGGGCATTATCGCCTGTAAACAAGAGTATATCCGTAAACTTCCCGGCAGGCTCGTCGGTATGACTGAAGACAGTCAAGGTAAACGAGGTTTTGTGCTCACCCTTCAGACCAGGGAACAGCACATCCGTCGCGAAAGCGCCACCTCCAACATCTGTTCCAACCAGGCGCTTTGTGCTTTAGCAGCTGCAGTATATTTAGCTACCATCGGACCTCAAGGCCTGCATCAAGTTGCCAAACTTAACCTGGAACGCTCTCATTATATGTACAACGAGCTATTAAAGCTGCCCGGTTTTAAAAAAGTATTCGATTCCCCCTTTTATAATGAATTCATTATAAAATGTCCGAACTCTTCTTCAGTACAACAAAAGCTTGCCGCAGCCGGTATTACAGGAGGTCTGGCAATCGGCAGCTACTATCCCGAGCTGGCCGACTGTCTGCTCTTCTGTGTTACGGAGCTTAATACCAAACAGCAGATTGATGCTGCTCTTGAGGTAATGGCATGAAACTTTTATTTGAAAAAAGTCTGTCAGGTCTTAAGGCCATTGAACTCCCTCAATCGGATGTACCTGCTGCAGCAGGATTTCCTCCTGAGCTATTACGAGATTCATGTAACTTACCTGAACTGTCTGAAACCGAGCTTATTCGTCATTATACAGAGTTGTCACGCAGAAACATAGGCGTTGATAATGTTTTTTATCCATTGGGGAGCTGTACCATGAAGTACAATCCCAAAGTAAACGAAAAACTGGCACGTATGCCGGGATTTGCGGAAAGCCATCCCCTGTGCCCCAAAGAGGATATGCAGGGCAATCTGGAATTGATCTGGAATCTGGAGCGTGCGCTGTGTGAAATTACAGGTATGGATACATTTTCCTTACAGCCCGCAGCGGGCGCGCATGGTGAGTTGACCGGGCTTTTAATCATGAAAGCATATTTTAGACATAAAAAGCAAACCCGTAATATAATTATCACTCCGGACTCCAGTCACGGCACAAATCCGGCTTCCGCTGCCATGTGCGGCTTTAAAACAATAACTTTAAAAAGTAATAAATCAGGCATTGTCGACCTGAATGAATTAGCACAGGCCATGAGCGAAAAAGTGGCCGGGCTTATGCTAACCAATCCCAATACACTGGGCATCTTCGAAAAAGACATCTGTAAAATAACCGAGATCGTTCATAAAAAAGGCGGTCTTGTCTACGGTGACGGTGCCAATGCAAATGCCCTGTTAGGTATAACCAAATTCAAAGATATGGGATTCGATCTCATTCACCTCAACCTGCATAAAACCTTTTCCACGCCACACGGCGGCGGGGGTCCCGGAGCAGGTCCGCTGGGTGTTGCAGAAAATCTTAAAGATTATCTTCCCGCCCCTCTCATTACAAAACAGAGCGAAGGATTCGGCTTTTATACTCCCGCTCAGTCAATCGGCCGTGTAAAAGCCTTTTATGGTAACTTTTCCATCTTTGTACGCGCTTACGCCTACATACGTGCTTTAGGACCCGATGGCTTAAAAAACGTAAGTGAAACCGCAGTGTTAAACGCCAATTATCTGCGTAAAAAATTAGAACGCGAATTTCATATCACATATAATTCACTGTGCAAGCACGAATTTGTTATTGATGATTCCACCCTTGCACATGATGTAACCACCATGGATCTGGCCAAACGTCTTCTGGATTACGGATTTCATCCGCCCACAGTCTATTTCCCGCTCATAGTTAAGGGATCATTAATGATCGAGCCCACGGAAAGCGAAAGCAAAGAAACATTGGATAACTTTGTCCTTGCCTTGCGCACAATAAAACAGGAGACACAAAATAATCCTGACTTGGTAAAATCCGCACCGCACTCCACACCGGTAACACGCTTGAACGAGGTATTGGCAGCGCGCAGACCGGTGTTGATGTTTAAAAAGCAAGAGTAATTTTATGCCGCGGCGTCATCCCGATTGGTTAAAAGTACATATTCCCGGTGGAAAAAACTATACCACAATAACTGCGCAGCTAAAAGAACACAGGTTGAATACCGTGTGTTCGGAAGCACGCTGTCCGAATTTAGCGGAGTGTTACGGCAATGGCACCGCTGCCTTCCTCTTAATGGGCAAAATCTGTACGCGCAACTGCAGCTACTGTAATATTGAACACGGCACTCCCCTGCCTTTGGATCCGCATGAACCGGAGCATATTGCCAGCGCCGTGTCTCAGCTGAGACTCCTGCATGTTGTAATTACATCAGTTACACGAGACGACCTTGTAGCTGGCGGGGCTCTACATTTTGCACGAACAGTTGAAGCAATCCGTGCTTACAGACAAAACACAACGATCGAGCTTCTGCTGCCTGATTTCAAAGGATCGAGGCAATCACTTAAAATCGTGCTTAAAGCCCTGCCCGATGTGGCAGCACATAACATTGAAGTCGTTCAAGCGCTTTTCCCCAATCTTAGACCTCAGGGAGACTATAATCGCTCTCTCACAATGCTTAAAAGTATCAAGCAGCTCATGCCCCAAGCTATTACAAAATCAGGCTTTATGCTGGGTCTGGGAGAAAGTTTCTCACAGATACAAAGCACCCTTATTGACTTAAGAAAAACAGGAGTAGAAGCTGTTACTATGGGTCAGTATCTGCAGCCGAGTAAAGCCCATACTCGTGTGGCTCGCTATTACACACCGGACAATTTTAAAGAATTGAAGTCATATGCTTTTGACATCGGGTTCCGGCATGTAGAAGCATCTCCTCTTACTCGCAGCAGTTATCACGCGGAGCGCGTACTATGCAGGTAAGATTAATTTCAACACCACCCCTAAACGGTTTTAAGAATATGGCTCTCGATGAAGCAATCCTTGTTAGCGGCATTCCCACACTGCGTTTTTATGAGTGGCAGCCCGCCTGCATCAGTGTGGGATATTTTCAGAATCCGCTGCGGGAAGTAAATAACGAATACTGCCGTAAGCATAACATTGATGTTGTACGCCGACCAACAGGCGGAAAAGCTGTACTTCATGAATATGAGCTTACTTATAGTCTGGTTGTTCCTGAAAACCACTTTGGCACGCAGGTAATTCAGTCCTATCGAGCTATCAGTCAAGTTTTTGTTACTGCTTTTAAAAAACTAAGAATTCCTATTCAGATACGAGCCAAAGCAGAACACAATCGGCGCTCACCACTCTGTTTCCAGGCTGTAAGTTACTATGAACTCGTTTGTAATGGGAAAAAAGTAATCGGCAGTGCACAAACTCGAAAAAACGGCATGCTCCTGCAACACGGTTCAATCCTGCTCGATGTGGATTATGATAAATTAAGTGCCTGTATGAATTTTAGATCACCATTACCTCATGCCAAATACTTAGAACAGTATCTCACAGGAATTAATAGGGAATGCTCTCGGCATATTACAAGCGGCGAACTAAAAAAAACTATTGCCAACTGTTTCGAAAAAGAATTACATTTTTACTTTAGGCCGGCACCGCTTACCGAAATTGAAAATATGCTGGCAAGTGAACTGGAGAATAATAAATATTCAAGGCGAGAATGGAACTATAAGGCCATAGGAACACCGGTATGAATATTTTCATCCTGCTTTTGTGTCTGAACGCAGGAATTTCTATAATTTTAGCTATTGCCGCTTTTCAACGCAGAAGTGTACCAGGCTCACTTCCGCTGGTTTTCCTTATGCTTGCCGTAGCCTTATGGTCATTCGGCTATGCCTTTGAACTCTACAGTCATAATTACGACACTCAACTCCAGCTCATCAGGATTCAGTACATTGCCATTGTGTTTATACCCGTAGCCGTCTTTTTTCTCTCGGTAAGTTATAAAACCCAGCGAAAAATCAAGCACTTATGGCAGGTACTGCTGTTAAGCGTTATTCCCGTTCTTGTGCTCCTCAGCTTATGGACAAATGAATTACACAACCTTTTTTATCTCGACATGCTTAAGGGGGAGGAAGCCCTCACTTTTCTCCCAGCTTACGGACCGGTATTTTGGTTACATGCTTTGTATTCGTATGCATTATTGAGTTTGAGTGTCTACAATCTCATAAGCTCATATAAAAGTCTGCCTGAAATATTTCGCAAACAGACTACGGTTATGCTTATTGCTTCCCTCATACCATGGATTATCAATTTATTATACGTCACACGGCTGGTATATTTAAGCATAGACCCCACACCGTTTGGATTAACTGTGAGTGGAATTACTCTCTCGGCCGGACTCTTTTACCTCAACCTTTTCCAGCCCATACCTATTGCGGAAAATCATCTTGTGAATAATTTGAAGGATATTGTGTTAATCCTTACGCCGCAAAATAATATCCTCAAATTGAACTCCGCTGCCGAAAACACATTTAATTGCATAACAGCTGAAGTACTGGGTTTACCATTGCAGGATGTCTCGGAGGATATTTTTAAAGTAATCCGACGCACTGACCCGGTTGATCCCGAAGAATGCAACATTATGCTTAAAAATAATGATGATCTGCATTATTATCAATGCCATGTCTCTCCTCTGGTGAACAAAAAAAATAAACTGATTGCTAAAATAATT
>CAZEPL010000016.1:0-48898 GCA_964514135.1 uncultured Spirochaetaceae bacterium
CTCATTCCTCTGATTAATTTATTCTTAAAACTTGCTTTTATGCTAACCGCCCGTTCCTTACAGGCAGTCAAACAATAATAACAGAAAATACAGCTTTCATAGTCAACCGCCGCTTTAGCCTTGGCATCAAATTGTATGGCACCCGTGGGACAAAAGGCAAGCCAGTCCCTGCATGCGCTGCATTTTGACCTTCTCACAACAGGATACACAAAGGTATCCGTCACAAACATACTGTCTTTGCCTTTATGGCGGGGCAGCGGAGTTTTTATTAATTTTTTAAACTGTACACACGGTGCTGTACCCAAGACTTCAATGTTATTAAAATCAGAGATCAATCCGCGTTCTTTTGCCCTTACCATGATGGCAATCTGCTCAGGTTCATATCCGATCATTCTGCAGGCCACCACGTCCAACGCTGCGGGATTCCGCGACGCAAGCAGCGCGCCTACCGGCGTCGGCTTACCCAGTGCGGAAGGACCGCCGTCAAGTCCTATTATCGCATCCATAATATGCAATGCCGGTTTAATGCTCTGCATTATATCAATAAACAGATCGGAAAGCTCAAAATCGTTTTTTAGCCAGATATGAGCTTTCTGCTTATATCCTCCGGACAGACAGCCAAATATGTTTTTAACCGCACCGGAAAAGCGCAAGCCTCCTCCATGTGTCTTCAGTTTACATGCATTAATTATCATATCCGCTTCAAGCAGTATTTTGGGAAGATACAGTTGCTTGAATATTGTAAGTCCTGTAGTTATTTTGGTTAGGGGCTCCTCATCAAAAGCCACAAGGCGGGCATTATATTTTTTTGCCACATCCCAAAGTTTTGTGGTTTTAAATGCCTTCCGGGTAAGCCCTTTTTGAAAAAAAGCAATTGAGTCCCCGATTTGAATGCTGCAGTTCTTGTGGAACAAGTAATCACACAGGGCATCAATAACTGCGTAATGGGTTACGGTATGCTGAGATGGTTTGTTTTGAGCCATAACGTTAGGTTTAATGAGCACAGTTGAATTGAGTTTAATTTTTATATCGAGTTTAGCTAAAAGGGTGTTTACAGCCGTATCTACTTTACGGATATCATAATCTGCACTTGGTTCAACAGCAACTTTTTCCATAGGGCTCCGGCCTTATATTTAGTATAAACCTTTTAAACAAAGTATTACAGGGTTCTCCGGTAAAAAATTATTTGCCCTCTATCAATCTGCCACTATAAACTGCCTGAAAGCTGCAAGCAGCTTTCGTGTTACTGAACCAGGTTTACCATCACCCATCTTGCGGCCGTCAATTGCCGTAACCGGTATAACCTCAGCGCCCGAGCCGGTAAGAAAACACTCATCAGCATTATACAGATCATAGCGGCTGAGAGTACGCGTATGGCATGGAACAGCAAGTGTCGCGGCTAAGTCCAGGACCGTAGCACGGGTAATACCGTCAAGTGCTCCCTGATAGGTGGTGGGAGTATACAGTTCTCCTGCTTTTATAATAAAAATATTATCTCCCGTGCACTCGGCAACATAGCCTTCTTTGTTGAGCATCACCGCTTCCAGACAGCCCGCCTGTTTTGCCTCGATTTTGGCCATAATATTATTAAGGTAATTAAGCGATTTGATGCGCGGATCAAGCCCGTCTACAGGCAGCCTGCGGGATGAGGAAGTAATAATCGCTATTCCCTTTGTATAATACTCGGAAGGGTACAGCGCAATATCAGCCACTATAATAATCACCGACGCTTTGGCACATTTATCGGGATCAAGTCCTAAATCACCTCTCCCCCTGGTTACCACCAGACGTATGTAGCCGTCACGTTTTTTGTTGACTCTCACAACCTCCTCCACTTTTTTCTGCATTTGTTCTATGGTCATGGGTATATTCAAAAGAATGGCCTTCGCGCTTTGGTACAAGCGAACAAGATGCTCCCCCAGCTTAAACACTTTGTCGTTATAAATCCTGATTCCTTCGAATACTCCGTCTCCATATAAGAGTCCGTGATCAAAAACCGAAATACAAGCCTCTTCTTTTTCATAATATTTTCCGTCAATATACACTTTCAAAACTATACCTCCTCATCACTAAAAACATCTCTTAGTTTTACATAATTAATTCCAAAACGACTTATAAGCAGTTGATCGAAGCGTTCTACAATCTTCATGATATAAACATCATGTTTCACATAATCCTCGGCCAAAGTTACAAATCCCCTGTTCTTACTCCAGGCACCCTCTACTTTACCGTCTTTTTGTACAGTACCCATAAGCACCTCCCGGCTGTCGGAAATGAGTACGAATCCTCTGCCCCCTTTTTCCGCATAGATGGTGTTTGCTATGGGGTGACGAAAAATCAGACCGATCTTTTGCTCAGCCTGTCCGAAATGGACAATAGCAATTTTCACTTTTTGCTGCTCTTTTTTCTTAAGCAGTTCGCTTAACTGCTGCAGTTCCTGATTCCAAGTAGAAATAAGCAGCTCAGTTTTAGTTAATGAAATGAGCTGCCGGGCTTTGTTAATAAATTCCCCATAATCGGTAACATTCCAAATATATGAAACATGAGATTCTTGTTTTAAAAGTGGAAGTTCCGTATTCAATACAGAAAGGGTTTGTTCCATTTTACCGTGATACTTCTTTACAAATTCATCCGGTTCAATCGGAATATAACGTTTTTTGTCATTTTCAACAATTTCCATAACAACGGCTTTTTCGCTAAGGCGAGAAAGTACTTCGTAGATTTTAGAAGTCGGTAATCCGGCTTTTTTTGCTACTTCATAGGCTGTTGCCGGCTGGTGCCTTAACAGACTGAGATAAGCCCGTGCTTCATATTCGGAAAAACCAATCTCCAGTAATCGAGTGATTATATTAACTACCATAGTAGTTAATATAATCATAATTTTTTATAAATGTCAATATTATTTTCTCAATCGATTGTGATTACCTCAAAGGAGACATGAGCACAGCATGAAGTATCCGCCTGTTCCGCACTTGTACTGCCATCAATCGTATCGAGAGCTTCTGCCGGGTCGGGTACGGGTAAATATTCAAGACTATAATCTACTTCATTATTATAATTTGAGGTATTGTCGAAGCATACATCCAAACCAGGACTATTAATTGTATTGGGGTTCTGGATATTCAGCCCAAACATATTTCCCGTAATAGTTACATCTTGACAGCGGATCCAGGCGTCAATAATCTGGAGTCCGCAAAAATCAGAACCCGTAGAAGTAACATTGGTAAGCTCGAGTTCCGTAGTGCCGAAACTTAAATTAGCGGTCTGTTGATAAACCGTAATATTGGCGCCACCCAGGTTTCCCTGTACCGTACGTACGGATGTGGTACCCTCTACAGTAGTGTTTCTGATATGTGCTTTTCCCCCTTCGAATATGAAAACACCTATGAACTCATTATTCATTATTATACTGTTTTCCATAAATAACACTGCTCCCTTGCTTACCTCTACAGCGCCATTGCCAAACGTATAATGTGCAGAATCACTCCCTTTGCAACCGTTTTCTTTGACTGTCACTTTGTTAGCATACACCCTGCTTCCCGTTCCTTCGATCCGGAAGGCTCCGTCCTCATTATATGCCAACTGAACATCATGCAAAATTCCAGTAACGCCCCCGACAAGGAGTATACCGGTACCGGAATGACTTTGTTGATTGGTAGCCTTAGTGCGTAGCAGAGCAACATTGACCAGCTTCAACGTTCCTCCCTCCTGATATATTCCCTGATGAGGAGCATACGATATATCTACATCTTTTAATATAGTTGTGCTGTTGTTTTTTAACACAAAACTGCTGGCCTCGAAACTTATGTTTTGCAGCTCCATAATATACCCGCTTTGATTGATAATTTTAGTATTCTTTATAATCGGCCTGCGTACTACTTTGCTCTTTGCAAGCTCACTTTTACTATAGGTTTTAATTTTGATATTACATGGAATGGTGAGTGTTTTCTCTTTATAATTCCCTTCTGCTATATATATTGTGATATTATCTAAACTGTTGCTTTTAATATAAGAAAATGCCTGCCGTAAACCGGAGAAAGGCGAGCCCTTACTTCCGTTAGCATTCTTACTTTTTGATGCTGCATCAACATATAAAACATGAGTTTCCGGTTTTTCAATATTTTTATCAGATATCTTATCGGGTCTGTCTTTTATCTGACAAAAAACAAGCGACGGTATTATAACTTCCAGTATTAAAACTATAAAATATATTCTGAATATAAATAAACCATGTGCTGCATAATTTTTTCTTTGTCTTCGTGCCATCTTGGATCCTTTCCTTACAATTATTCTTAGCATAGGATTCATATATAAGTATAAGAGAATTAATAGAAGGATTCAAATAGTACAATCCTTGCGCCTTGTAAAAAAAACTGATATCTAATATAATAAGTGCCTGGTATGGACACTGTTTACATGTATTCTTTGTGGTAAATATGGGGTAAAAAGTGAAAAATGATATCGTTAAAAATATAGTAAACGATTTAACTACCCAAATACAAAGCAACATTAAGAAAGCAGATTATTTTTTAACGGCAAAACAAAAAAGCATGCTCTATATTCTGTTTATCGGCATCAAAGGTATGAGCAAAACTTCAGATGAAGCAGCAGCGCAAAAACAAAAGCAGGAGTTATTAAAAAAAACCTCCTCCTCATTGACTCATTTCGAAAAAAGCACACAACTTCTTATCTATACTACGGATAACGGTATTTTAGTACTCGCACATGATTTCAACAATATACTTGAATCGTTTTTACATATGAGCGACACTAAATCCAAGCAGAAAGAAGCACGGCCGCTGGACCTCTGTATGGGTGTAGAGTTCTGTATTGTAAACGATAGTACACTTTTAGAAAATCTTAAACCGTCGATTCAACATGCAATTTCTATTTCCAATTTGGCGGTTACAGACCGCTTATTAATAAGCCGTGCCGTATATGAGATTCAAAAAAATTTTATAGAAAAAAATAAAAATATAAGCATACAGAAATACCATACCCTCCGCTTTCCCAACGAAAAAATACAGACTGATATCTTTGAAGTATCGGATAGCCGAAGAAAATTATATTTTCCATCTCTTGTTATCTTTCGCAAAAAAACTACTCACCGCTTAGCAGCGGCATTTCTCATCACCGCGGTTATTGTACTTATTCCCCTCTTACAGGTAAAAGTATTTCAACCCATAAGGGTAGTTCTACAAGGAAAACTGCCCGCCAAGGTATATCTTGACTATATGTATGATTCTCCCATCACAAGTATTTGGGATCCCGAGTATCAGGGATACCTCATTACCCAGGATATTTTGCCCGGAAAGCACGTATTAAGTTATGACGAGAAAATCGATATAAGGTATATTCAAGCGGTATTAATCCACAGCGGAGACAATATAATCAAACTCAATTGGCAGGAAGCAGAATTGGCTACTTCCTATATCTGGATTAATTACCTGAATGAGCAGAATTGGGATTCACATGAACAGTTAAAAGACACATATACCGTATACGACCGGACTACCTTCGAGCCTATTATTAAAAAGATAGTTTTCGATCTCCGTGTTAAAGTGCGCCCTTTGGAAAAAAATCTCTTTCAATTTTTGTTTCTATGGGAAATACATGAGGATGGTAAGCTTCGTTTTAAAGGCGGACGCACCATTGATTGGGATGCAACCTCAGAATATGCCTACCGCGACAATATGGTGTATCTGGGCAAAAATGAACATATATTTTACGACTATAATGTATATATAGATGATCTGTTTTTTAAATTATATGTCCGCACCTCATATATAGAATATCTCTCTGTTAGTGAAAACAAGTAAACATCACATCCGAAGCATAACAAGATTCACAAATTGCACACGGCTTTGTACATTCACTTTTTTATAAATGCTGTATATATGGCTTTTTACCGTACTGTTAGAAATATCCATATCATACGCAATTTCCTTATTGCCTTTGCCCTGCAGCACCTCTATGGCTATTTCCTGTTCTTTACCGGAAAGATTAAACTGCTCGAAAATGGTCTTTATTTTTTCGGGATCTTTAATTTCCTGTTTTTGATAATACAAAGACTGGTTTTTTAGTACCAGAAAGAAGAAAAAGGGAATAAAAAAATAAAGCAAAAGGGAAAAAGTTGATACCGTTTCATAAACGAAAAAATGAATCATTTCATTTAAAATAGAAACAGTTATTATTAAAAAACCCAGAATAAGAAGTTTAAAGAAAACATCCTTTTTTTCAAACTGCAGCTTGCTCTGCAGAAATAACAATTGATTCAAAGCCAGAAAAGCAACAAAAATAAAACAGATTGAATGCACTATTAAGGAAACAGACCATATAAGCGGGAAAACAACTGGCAGTATTACACACACAGTAGAGATGAAAAAACAGATAAAAGCGATAATGTAAAGCAGCTTATGAGTTCTGAGCAGAAATTTTTTCGATAAAAACACATAGAAAAACACCGCGAATGTTAAATTTCCCGTGGAAAAAAACAATAAAAAGATAGTTTTAAATTTTTCAAACGGTATTATCGAGAGATCCGCAGTATAAAAGGAATAACTCACTCCGGAACACAAGAGACCGAGTAACGAGACTATCAGATATAATAGTGTTTTTGCTTTATATTTATATTGATAATACACTATATACGTAATAGTAATCGTGCCCATACTATTGAGGAGAAAAGATAAAATGAATAACAGCGACATCATATACTTAACTAACGAACGCTTAATTATAAAGAAAAAAACCAACACTGACAATAAAAACAACAAGAATTCACTATTGTTCTTTTAAATTTTTTTTACTATACTATAACAATTAAGATAAGTAATCGAATAATCGAGGAAAACAATGTTAAAAAAACCACATATACTCATTGTAGAAGACAACCCTGATCATCGCGAGTTATTAGAAGATACCTTTAAGCAAAGCTATAAAGTAAGTCATGCGGACAGTAAAGAAAAGTCTCTCTCCTTAATAAAGGAAAACAAATATGATCTCATAGTGCTCGATTACTATTTAAAGAATAAATTCTCAGGTTTGGAAATCTTAAAGGAAATCACAGGAAATCATCCGCATATCCCCGTAATCATGGTGACCGCTTATGGAAATGAGGATATAGCCGTAGATGCCTTGAAATCGGGGGCCAGAGATTATATAAGAAAAACATTGGATAACACATTTATTAAACGAATTGCAAAGAATATAAACGAAATCCTAAAGCACAAACAGGAATTTCTTTCTCATGAAAAGCAATCGTTACTTGACTTTTTTGTTTCCCATGAAAAGGAATTCATTAAGGCCTGGTACAATAAAATATCTTCATTAAAAAAAAGGCTGGGTTTGTCCAAAGAAATCTCAGTTACCCAAGAGCTGCTTGCCAAGGTATTCGGAACCTTTTTGGCTGATATTCAAAACGAAAAGGCCTCCGTAACTTTAAATGTCTTAAAAAAAATGATCTGGACACAAACATCCAAAATGGGTTCGCTCATCTTAGTAGAACTGCTCAATAAATCTTTTAAAGAAGTAACACGGGAACTACTCTATATCTATTTTCCTTCATCCTTTGAAGGGCGCTCCGTGTTCATGAAGAGGGTAAGTACTTTGGTGGATGAGAACGATTTGGAGTTAAGCAAAGAATATGAGCGTATAATCGATACATCAACAGAAAAAATGCTTGAAGCCGAGCGGCTCTCTACCAAACTTTTGGTAATGAGAACCTTACAGCATGAAATCAGACAACCCTTAAGCTATATCTATAATTCAATAGAAATGATTTTAAATGAAGAACGCGATTATGCTAACAAGCAGGTTTTAACTACTATTCTAGAGCAGGCCCAAAAAATTGATAAACTCCTTACGACTTTAGAGAAGGACAGTCAAATGCCTTTAAAGGATTATGCCGACAAATTGCCCATGATCGATATTTCCGTAGATAAGGATTAGTGCATGGACAGCAAAAGCATCCTCATCGTAGAGGATGAAAAGATACTGCTGGATCTTTATTACTCAGTACTCACCCACCGCAATCTCAATAACAAATATTCTGTCAGCAAAGCTACCAATGCAGCCGAGGCCCTGACTCTTGTAGAAAAAGTATCTTTCGACCTTATTTTAACCGATTACCATCTCCCGGGAGAAGACGGCATTAACCTGATTAAAAAAATAAAAACAATATCAGCAACCACTAAATATATTATTATCTCAGGATATCTGTCTCCTCATATTATTCAGTCCGCTTTAGAAGCAGGAGCATATACATGTCTTAAAAAACCGTGCAGCATCAAGACCATTCTCTCTACTATAGAAAACGTACTTTCCGTACAGGGATATGATATTGTATTTAAACGACAAATAGATGAAGTACTCGAAAGTTATGTGCAAAAAGCGCTCTTTATTAATCCCACATATCAGATTATTAGCTCAAATCCAGCGCTACAGGAAATATTTCCTCACAGTATAGGGAAAAAATGCTATGAGCTTTTATACAATCAAAAATTAAAATGCAGCCATTGTCTGCTGCCTGAAATTCTTAAAAACAAGAAGGCTAAAACAATCGTCCCGCCTGCAGCACATAATAATGATGAACATTCATTTTACAATGAGCATATAGAACCATGGCAGGATAGCGAGGGCAATACAATCGGTTTTTTGATCAGCTTACTTCCTGCTTTTAAAGAACCACTGCTTAAGTTCCAGGAAGAAAAGACGATCCCTAAAAAAGATGAAAAAGATTTTTTTATTTTCACGCTCGACAAAAAGGGAGCAGTTGTATTTGCAGATGAATCATTTTGTAATTTCTTAGAAATATCCGCCCTGGAAATCAAAAACAGACCGATCTATGACTTCTTGCACTCATATTTCATTGAATATTTAAAGAAGCAGGAAATTGATATCATCGAATTTATAAAACAAAACATAAGCAAACAGGTAAAACTTGATTTCATAAAGCAGCAAAGTCACACACGCCATACCTTATTATGTGAATTCTCTTATACGGACAGTTCCGCGCCTGGTGACTGGGAAGTTCTCATGGTCTGTGTAAATGATGAAAAAATTAATAAGTTAACAAAACTGATCGAATTTGAACGGGAATCGTCAAAAAAACTTATTTCAGGCCAGTTTGATATGGCAATCACTCTGGATAAAGAGCAGAGAATAAAATCGATCAGCAATAACTTCATCGAAAAACTCGACACTAAAAAATCAGATCTTATAAACAGGGATATCAAAGAGCTCCTGCCTCAAGAGCATGATCTGGTAGCCTTCAATCGTGCGCTTACTCAAGTACTCACTCTTAAAGATGTTTACAATCTGAGACTCAATATTAGTTATAATAATAAAAAGATATTGACTTTAGTTAATGTAAGCGGAATACGCAATTCATTCAATAATGAAATCGGCTATGTACTCATTCTTAAGGATATTGAAAGAGACCTAAAAATGGAGGCCACCTTAAGCAGCATTGAACGCATGCAGGCCTTAGGGCAGCTGGCAGCAGGAACAGCTCATCAAATTAATAATTATACTAATACTATCGCCGGCAGCTCAGAACTGTTAAATCTGTTATTACATGAGCAGTTCAAAAAAGATCCTTCTCTGCTTAAGGAATCCGCTGAATTCATTGATCTTATCAAAAGCAGTCTCACACGACTTACAGGTCTCACCAAACACCTCACAACCTTTGCTCGCGCTCAACAGGCGCCTGTTATCTCTCCGGGCAATATTAATAAAGTAATCAGGGACACGCTCGCACTCATCCAGTCATATGTGTATAAAAAAGCACTTACGCTTAAAACAGCTTTTGATGAATCGCTGCCCTCTATTTATTTTTCTCCTCTTCATTTGGAACAGGCGATAATCAATATCATTATGAATGCTATTGATGCGGTTCCCGAAAAAAAAGGAATTATTTTTATAAAAACCTATCAAGAGCGGAATTTTGTTTGCATTTCAATACAAGATAACGGGCCCGGTATTCCGGAGGATATCAAAGATAGAATCTTTGAGGCATTTGTTACCACAAAACCGGCAGGAGTCGGGACCGGCCTGGGCTTGAATGTGGCAAAGGGTATAATCGATTCTGTTAAAGGCACGATCGAAGTAGAATCATCTCCCGGGAGCGGCACAAAAATGATAATGAAGATACCTATTCTGAAACAAGAGGAAATTGTATGAGCAGCAAGAAAAAAAAAGAAGAGAGTTTAAGTGATTTTCTAAAAGAACACAAAAATGAATTTCTCAACAAATGGCAGAAACTGGTTGAGCAAAGTCTGTCTGAAGAAATAAAACAGCATTATCAATTTTCCCAAACGGACTTTAATGAACTATTTAATGCGTATGTCGATGGTGAAATTCAAGCAAAAGTCCCTCGCATTAATATAACCGAAGAGAAATTTATTAAACAAAAAATCAATGCGGGCTGTCCTCTTTCGATCATGAGTGTTATCAATATTCATTTCATGGCCACAGCAAGAGAGATGGTTCGCTCTGTTTACCCCGATGCCTTTAATACCCGAATGGAATATTTAGAGGTGCTTTCGGAGCGTGTATTGAATAATGAAATCATACTCTTTCAGCATTATGAAAAATACGTCAGTAATTTAAATACCCAGCTCACTGCGCAGACCGAAGCCCTGCGTCAGAAGAATACCAATCTCATCGAATTTATCGATTTAGCCACTCACCAGCTTCAGGCACCTTTATGGTCTATCTTAGGATTTACTTCCAAATTACAACGCAAATACTACCCGATTATAAAAGAAGAGGGGCAGCACTACCTTAACAGAATTTCCGTCAATGTTGCGGAAATGCACCAACTTATTGAAGATATGACAGCTATGCTTTTAATCGACCCCGAATCCATGAAAAAACGAAAGATATTCTTGCATGATATTCTCCGTGAAAGTATAAAGCGTGTTCACAGCGAGATTGACAATAATTTTAAAGTTACAGACCGGCTTGACGCAGTTGCTATTTTGGGCGATCCCTTTCAGCTGAGACAGTGTTTTTTTCATATACTTAAGAATTCAGCGCAGTATACAAAAGTTGAAAAATCTGGTAGCATATATGTGCACTATAAAATTAGTGATAATATTCAGCTTTTTTTTGAGGATGACGGTATTGGTATTGAAAAAGAATACCGGGAGCTGGTCTTCAAGCCCTTGGAAAGACTTAAAGAAAAAGAGATATCGGGAACCGGTATGGGGCTGACTTTAGCAAGGAAGATCATTATCGGACATAAAGGCAGCATATGCTTGGAAGATAGCAGATACGGGGGTATATGTGTTCATATCACATTACCCCACTCAGTAATCAAAAAACATTAAGAAGGAGTAAATAGTTTCTCATGGATTACCGACAACTTGAAACCATTTTGTTAGTGGAAGACAACGAAGACCACATCGAACACACTGTCGATGCCTTGTATGAAGGCGGCCTCGTCAACAAAATAATTGTAATTAAAGATGGAAAGAGCGCATTAGAGTATATGTACAGACAAGGTGAATATAGCGATCCTAAAAAATCACCTCGGCCGTGTATCATTTTGCTTGATGTAAAACTGCCGAAGATGACCGGTTTTGAAATTCTAAAAACATTGAAAAACGACCCCGAGCTTAAGGTCATTCCTATTATTCTCTTAACCACAACGTGCAATAAGGAAGATATCGAGAGAGGAGCTCGGCTTGGCGTCAATGATTATATTGTAAAACCCGTTGAGTTCGACAGCTTTATGCACAAAGTAAAGGGATTAGGAAAATACTGGGCATTAATCAGCAACTTAACCAATAACTAACATGCTAAGCGAAGATTTTTTTACACAACAGACCTCAACATTAAAGAATTGCATGGACATTTTACCGCAGGAAGTTGTATTCGTCGATAATGATTTTACTATTCTATGGATGAATAAATCCAAAAAAAAACAGCATTCCAAACTCCGGGTGGGCATGAAATGCTTTGAAGCCTTTAATTTTACTGCACAATGTGATTTTTGTTTGGCCTCACAAACCCTCAAGATCGGCTCGTGTATAAAAAATCCGGTTTGCTTGATGACAGGCAGGAAAAAAAACAAACCCCGGCATATGAATATTATGATAACCCCTGTTAATTTAGCCAAAGGGCAGGCAGACGGTTATATTGAAGTAGTAGATAACGTAGAAGCGCTTTATCAAAGTTATAATCAATTGGAATATTTAAACAGGGAATATGAAAGCGTTATCTATGCACTTTCTCATGATCTACGTTCTCCATTGATTTCAATCGAGGGTTTCTTACGCAAGCTGCAGAAAAATGACCAGGCTGCAAAAGATCACGCTCTTTTTGAACACTGTGTTTCAAGAATTCATGCAAATGTGGAAATAATGAACAATCTGGTTAACGTGCTTTTAGATACCTCCAGGATAATTACCGGTAAACTTGATCTGCAGGAAGTGGATATGGAAGAATTCATAAAGCATATTGTCGGGGATTTGCATATGAGAGCAGGAGAGAATAATACACAGATCACAATGAAAGGCAGCTTCGGAGTTGAGAAATGTGATAAGATTCGAGTTCAGCAGGTATTCTCCAATTTAATCGGTAACGCCTTAAAACATAGTAAAAACACAAATGAATTAAAAATTGAAATAGGATGCGACGGTACTGTATACTGGGTAAAAGATAATGGGCCTGGCATGTCACCTGAGATTCAAGAAAAGTTGTTCGAGCCCTTTACTCAAACAACAAAAATCGATCCGAATAGTTATGGCATGGGTATGAATATCGTGTATAAAATCATTCAAAAACATAAAGGCGATATTTGGCTGGAAAGCCAAGAAGGCAAAGGCACCACAGTGTTCTTTACCTTAAGAGTGGATTCTGCGGATTAACCTACCGCAGCCTATGGCTGTAACCAGATATAAGAGGAACACAGATTAATAAAAATAATATAGAGGAAATTGCAAAACTCAAAATATATAAAGTTAGTAAAATACTTATTCTCTATACCATAATAAGTTAGCAATTTCCATTTTAGGAGCTTCTTGCAAAAATGACATTTTTGCAAGAAGCTCTATATTCTATATTTTTGTTTAATCTGTGGTTTCAATAAATTCTTGATAAAATTCCAAGATTTTAACTTCTAGTGGCACAGTTTATGTATTCATAAAGCCACACTCTTCTTTTTTCAGTGCGGTTACTACGCGCTGAAAGATATCCTCGTCGTTCAGCTCCCGGCAATGTTCGATTATTCCTCCCGCCAGATCACTATGCCCTCCGCCGAATCCGATACCCTCCAGCACCTGTCTGGTAATAAGCGCCGCATTCCAGCACGGCACTTCACTGCGTACGGATATATTAATTGTTTTATTATTTTTCGCGCAGAGGAAGACAAAATCCACTTCGCTTAAGGAAAGTAAAAAATCTCCGATAATCCCCAGCAAGTTCTGATTACAGCCTTCTTGAAAATAGCAGAAAGCGAATCTTTCCTGAACCTTTACATTTTCAATTACATATTTGTAGAAGCTCAGTTCCTTTTTTTGTATGCAATTCCGCAGCAGTGAGTTGACGAGTCCCACATCTGCCCTCAGGTAAAGAGCTGCATACGCCTCCAGATCCGTCTGACAGACACCCCGTGTCATAAGCGCCGTGTCCACCAAGAGGCCTGTAAGCAAAGCAGTCGCTACCCTACGAGGAATCTCCTCATTTTCACTCCGGAAATAATCAAAAAGAATCGTAGCACAGGCCCCATAATCCGGACGAATATCAACATACGTAACATCATCGGGCAAGGTTACATTATGGTGATCAATCACCGCAACCTCTTCACCTATCAGATCAACTACATTTTTATTCCCTTTGCAGCCGTCCACAATAATAATCTTGTCCTGCTCGGTTCTGGTATAGGCATCCTCTCTTTTAATGGGAATCGCAAGTTCCTGTATAAGCCTTTTCAATGACATGCGTTGAATCTCACCTGCGTAGATAATACTGCTTGGAATGCTCCTTTTTTCCAATAAATATCTTAGAGCATAGGCTGACGCTACCGCATCATGATCGGGGAAATTATGGGTCTGGATGTACAAGTGATTATTGGTTCTCAAAATATTTAAAAGTTTTTCAAACTGTTTCATATCTCAATGATATATTATAATACTTTATTGTGTGTTGACCAATTAATCAAAAATATATTTCATATAATCGACGCACCTCATATTCCAGCTTTATTTTGCTGTGCTTGACTTTTTTTATGTTTTACATAGAATTTAAAACTACACATCAACCACCGCTATAAGGGATGGCTTTTTTTTAAATAAATGGGGGCAGTAACAATTGAAAATAAATTTCTTTGGTGCAGTGCGCACGGTAACAGGCACACAACATCTTTTGGAAATCAATGGCAGCAAAATCCTTCTGGACTGCGGTCTTTATCAAGGGAAACGTAAACGGAGTTATGAGATAAATAGAAATCTGCCGTATAATGCGGAAGCTGTGGATATCCTGATTCTTTCACATGCCCATATCGATCACAGCGGTAATATTCCAAATCTGGTAAAAAGCGGATTTAAAGGTGATATCATCGCTACCTATGCGACCCGCGATCTCTGTACTATTTTATTAAAAGACAGTGCTAAAATCCAGGAACATGATATCCATTACCTTAATAAAAAACGAAAAGAAAATGATTTACCGCCTGTAGAGCCTATTTATACTACAGAGGATGCGGTAAACAGTCTAAAGTACTTCTTGGCTTTTGGTTATGAAAGAACACGTGAGATTTTGCCGGGAGTGCATCTTACCCTCTTTGATGCCGGTCATATATTAGGATCAGCTTTTGTGGTTCTCGATATAGAAGATCATACTGCAAAGAAACATAAGCGTTTGGTTTTTTCAGGTGATCTCGGACGCCCCAAACGGCCGATCCTAAAAGATCCTGCTGCTATTTCGCAAGCTGATATCTTACTCATTGAAAGCACCTACGGAGATCGCGTGCATGAGCGTACGGAAGAATCCGTTTCCAAACTTAAAACTATTGTCAACAACACGATCAAGCGCGGGGGAAAAGTGATTGTTCCTTCGTTTGCCGTGGGAAGAACCCAGGAACTGGTCTACAGCCTGCATCAGCTTGTGCAAAATCAGGAAATCCCCAAAACACTCCCGGTCTATGTGGACAGTCCTCTGGCAATTGATGCCACATCAATCTATCGTCTGCATCCGGAAGCCTACGATGAAGAAACTGAGAAGTTTATGCTGGAGGATCAGCATAAGGATCCCTTCGGCTTTGCCATGATGCGCTACACACGCGCTACAGAGCAGTCCAAGGAACTCAATAAGTTAAAGGGACCTGCGGTTATAATCAGTGCCAGCGGTATGGCTGAAAACGGTCGTATTCTGCATCACCTCAAACATGCTGTTGAAGATTCACGCAATACTATTCTGTTTGTAGGCTGGCAGGCACCCTATACGCTTGGAAGAAGAATCCTGGAGAAAAATCCGGTTGTTAAAATCTTTGGTGAAGAATATAAACTAAAGGCCGAAGTTGCCAAAATAAATGGATTGAGCGCTCATGCGGATAAAAACGAAATACTCTCCTGGTTATCCGGCCTTAATAAAAAACCGGAGCATACATTTGTTGTTCACGGCGAAGAACCTGTGTCGCTGGCTTTTGCCGAAACTTTAAAAAAGGAAGGCTTTACTCACGTTGAAGTTCCCACATTGGGCCAGAGTTTTACGGTTTAACTCTATTTAGACTTTTCCTTCGCTAACGTAGCCAGAAAAGCTTCCAAATTATCATCAGTGGATAGCTGAACGGTCTGAGTGGGAAAGGCAAACTCAATCTTGGCTTTATTAAAGCGCTTGAGTATTTCTAAATTCACATATTCCGCATGTTTCATGTAATCCCAGTAAGCCGGCGGATGGTACCAGTAGATAGCAAAAATATTAAGAGAGGAATCGGTAAAATCCTTAAAAAACACATACGGAGGCCAGTCCGCATGCATGCCCTCATGATCTTTGAGCACATCTTTTACAATCGTAATAGCCTGTTCCACTTTTTTGGGAGCTGTATCGTAGGTAATTCCGATATTCATAATTCTTCTGATATGCACCCTGCCCCCGATATTGTGAATGACTTTATCTGCAGCCAGCATGTTGGGAATAGTAACAACATGGCCGTCGAGTCTGCGCATTTTTGTAGAACGCAAGCCCACCTTCTCTACTACTCCGTCATGACCGTCAAAGTCGATCCGATCTCCGATCTGAAAAGGTTTGTCCAAAACGATCATTAAAAAGCCGAAAAAGTTTTTTATCGTGTCCTGAGCTGCTAAAGCTACTGCCAATCCACCCAATCCCAGTCCGGCTAAAATAGTAGTGATGCTTTGTCCGGAAATACTTTGAAAAAGCTGAATGGATGCCAAACCAATAACCACAATCCGTAAGCTTGTTTTTAAAATGGGAACAAACATATCATCCATTTTAGACTTTGATTTCTTTACTCGACTTAATACGAAATATTCGAGTACCTCGACAAAATCATAGATAAATACTACAACCGCGATATTGATAATGATATTGCTTATCCATATCGCACCTGGCACGTGTTCCTGAGTTAAAACAAAGCCCGCCACACGGATAATTCCGGCCCATACCAGAATACGGAGAGCTCTGCGCATGGCAAGTACGGTAGAGGTGAAAAAATTGTATTCACCTTTGCTGCGTTTTACGGTTATCTTTTTTGAATATTTCTTTATAAAAAATCCAAAAAACTTATTAAAAATAAATCCAAAAAGAAAAATGAAGATAACGCTTATCATTCTCCATAAGGGGTATCCTAGGTCATCCCATTTTAATACTTTCTGAACATCAGGGGGTAACCACGAGAACACAGCAGTCGCAGAGAGGGAGAGCGTATCAGGCGGGCACTCTGCGGCATCTTTGACTGCTTCACTGTTTTGCTCAGACCAGACGGCAGCAGTGAGCAAAAAAAGGAAAATTATACTTAGTATCAGGATATTCTTAGCCGGTTTCATAATAAAACCTCTTCCCCTCATAATTTTGAATCAGCCTAAAGTATATACTGATATCCAAAATAATTTCTATAGATCTCTGATATATAATATAAATTTTGAAGGATTCCACAGTATGCAGTAAAAATTAAAATATTATTTATCCTCCCTTGTTCTATTGAAAAGTGAAATATCATAAACAATGAGGGTTCTACATGTTTTATACTCATATATTTAAACCGTAATTACTCTGGTTAAATGTTGAGCATTAATATCATCTGAGTAATCCACCTCCGGAAAACCGAATCCGAAAAATCTATAGAATTCCGTTTTAAATCCCTCCACGTCTGCAAAATGGTTAAGATTTTTGCTAGTAATCTGCTGCCAGATCTGTTTCACCTCAGCCTGAACATCTTTTCGTAATTCCAAATCATCCAGGCGAATACGACCCTCAGCATCAAGCAGAGGATTATCCGATAAAATAAAATCTTTAAATAAACGCATGATCTGTTCGATGCAGCCTTCATGAATTCCTTTGTCTTTCATTACTTTATAAAGAATTGAGGCATAAAGCGGAACACCGGGAATAACAGCACTGGCCCTGGTAACTACGGCTTTGTTTACCGATGTATAAGCCCGACCACCCATAGCGCATAAGAAGTGATCCAGCTTTTGGGCGGTTTGTTCTAAGTGTTCTTTAGCTCTGCCCAGAGTTCCATGTCTGTAAAAAGCATATGTCAACTCGGAACCAATATACGAAAAGGCAATTGTATGAATACCTTCTGCCAGCAGAGATGCTTTCTCAAGGGCTTTAATCCAGAGTTCCCAATCTTCTCCTCCCATAACCTTTACTGTGTGCATTATTTGTTCATCTGTAGCAGCTTCTACGGACTGCAGAGTTACTTCTTCACTCATAAAATCCAAACTTTTTGTGGCTATGCTCCGCCCGATGGGTTTAATCGCAGAATAATAGGTCTTACCGCTTTGCGTATCATGACGCCCGGGAGCGGCAAGACTGTATATAAGTAAATCTATTTTTCCCATGGAGCGCTGAATAAGCTCTATAGCCTGCTCTTTTGTCTCAGTTAGAAAAGCATCGGCATTAATAGTAAAAGCAGGAATATTTTCTTGTCGAGCATATTTTTGAAAGGCGAGTGAATTATACCAGCCTGCCGTACCGCAGGTTTTTTCTTTCCCCGGTCTTTCATAAGCCACGCCCAATGTGGCCGCTCTGCCTGAAAATGCTGCTACTATGCGTGAAGCAAGACCGTATCCTGTCGAAGCACCGATAACAAGTACATTTTTAAACCTTTGCGGTAGCTTCCATTGCCGGGCATAATCAATCTGTTTTTGTACATTTACTTCACATCCGGAGGGATGTGAAGTAATGCAGGTATTATTTCTAATTTTAGGTACTATAATCATGTCTGCTCCCTGGGGCTAAATATAAACATAAGGACAGACAGACTTGTCTGTCTGTCCTTATAATAAGATACTACTTTAGCAATAAATGGTCAAATCTAAAAGTTAAGGAACTGAGTTAAAATTGTCGTTATATTGAGTTGTTAAAAAGAAGGGAATTCACATGACGCACAGTGTGAACCGTATCATGCTGAAACTGACGTACCATAGCGATATTTTTTATTCCGATCGGAGTGTAGCTCTCTTTAGTCGGCGTTGCGAATACCGGACCAATTGCGATATAATCAGCACCAGCCCGTTCCGCAGCTAGTGCCTGTGCTACGGAATGAGTGGAAATCCCGATTATAAAATCAGGCGGAGAGATCCTCTTGGCATATTCAAGCGGGATGTCCTGCTGACCAAGGTGCACACCGTCTGCTTCCACTGCCAGCGCACAATCAAGGTGATCATTTAAAATGAATACTGTATTATACCGTGCGGTAATCTCCCGTATGAGACAAGCCTGTTCCAATATATGCTTAATGGGAGCCTGTTTCTCCCGATATTGCACTATGCGAGCACCACCGCGGCAGGCCTGCTCAGCCAGAAAACAGTGATCGCCGCTGGTAATCACATATGCGCCTAAATCGGATAAAATTCTTGATTTATTGCCACGAAAGCTTTATACTTTTTTTTTCTTCTTTAACACTTCATCAAGTATAAGACGGTGGCTTTCAAAGGCCAGTACAGGCATAGCACCGAGATCAAAGTACGCCACCTCATCCGAATCATCACCTGCGCGCAAACTACCTTGTACACTTTTAATCAGATATCCGATCATAAGCACTGCTTTATAACGTTTACTTTCCGCAAGAAAGATATTTATTAATTCGCTTCCCTTTCCTGTTAATCCGGTCTCTTCATGCAGCTCTCTTAGGGCAGCTTGTTCGGATGATTCATCCAGTTCAACAAAACCTCCGGGCAAGCACCATTCACCCTTTTTGGGATCCACGCTTCGTTTTACCAGTAAAACCTGATTAAGCTTATTAAAAACAACACAGGCCGCGACAGGTATGGGGTTTTCATAAAGCGGTTCTGCACATGAGGAACAAAAGAGGCGATTTTTACCCTCGATGTATTTAATAACCAGGGAGCCTCCGCAATACGGACAATACTTTTTCTCATTCATCTTTACATGCGGCCTCCTTTACGGTTTCGTCTCTGTGTACATCAATTTCTGCAGCGCAGTAGAAAGACTTTCCAGATACTCTTCTTTACCCGTAAGCCTCCACAATAACAGCACACCCTCATTAATGGCAAATACCTCGGCAAACAAATCCTTTAGATTTTTTTGTCGAGGTATTTCATTGTCATTGACCGCCTTTTCGAAAAGGGGTTTTAAAATATCAAACCAGCCGTCAATGATCTTATTAAAAAGAGCTTTTAATCCCGTATCTTTCGGATCCACCTGAAAACCTATATTAGCGATAGGACAACCCATAAACTCTTGATTACTTATGGCATTCTTTTTTAAGAGCCTGCTCCACTTTTTAAAAAATTCATGTAAAGAATGCGAATTTGCTGCAATTCTGCGCAGCACCGCAGTTAATGAGCGGTAATACTCATCCAAACACGCTTTTACTAATTTGTTCTTTGAAGAAAAATACTGATAAAAACTGGCTTTAGCAACATTGGATTCGGCGATAATCTGGTTTATACCCGTATTTTTTATTCCCTGAATATAAAAAAGATGAGCAGCTGTCGTTAAAATACGCTCCTGGACCGATAGTTTATGTTCCATCTTGCAGATCATTATAACAGGCTTGAGCAGCCCGGACAATAGGCGCGGTTAAGATGAGGCAGCTGTGCGCTTTTTTCTTTTTATAAATACTACAAGCAGAGAAAGCAGGTAACTGCCTGCGTATAACAGAACAAGTATAACCAGTACCGTCCACAATCCAAAGCTTTTAGTGCCGAAAACCATAGCCAATACGGCAATAACCACAAAATGAAAAAAATAACTACTCAAAGCATGAGCTCCCGGCAGGAATACCGCGTGAGGAATATACTTCTTAAAGAAAGGTTCCAAAAAAGAGAATCCTGAAAACAAAACACATACTATACCCAAGGAAAGACAAAACGAGGGCAGCCGATAATTCCATACGATAGCAGAAAAATTACCCGGATCGGCCAAACCACCGCTCAATAGATATGGAAGCGTTGCAGCGGTACTAAATTCTCTTTTTATTAAATATCTGGAATCTCTTAAGGTTTCCAGTATATTATTATGCCAGATAAAGTAGATAAGCAAAGCCGCACCAGCTGCTCCGATAATTATAGTTATATTTCTCTTTTGTTTTTCATGGTCACTTAAATTATAGAATAAGCCGCACAACATCCCAATCAGCCCGAAGATTATGGTAGGGCTCATGGGCTCATATCCCCAATTGAAGGGAATAAAAAATATTTCGTAATACTCGCATCCAAACGTAAAAACAAGCAGACCGGCTATTAAGAGCGAGATTATAATTTTCTGATGGGGGAGCATTACGAGTAAGCCGCCGATCACACACAACCATCCGATTGTATTTAAAATGCCGGAGCAGATAAGCATGTCAGGCAGCTGCACTCCCAACTGAAGCAAGAACAAGCTGCCGGCAGCCAGAATCAGCAACAAGCCCCTTTTTACTTTATTTTTAGCTAATTGAAGTGCAGGAAGGTCCTTATGTTTGCACAGCGAGAGCGTAAGCGAAAAACCCGATAAAAATAAAAACAAGGCTGCGTCAAGCGGTACAATATCAAAAAGTACCCGCATTACTCCGTTTATCTCTGCTTCGGGAAGCAGGATGAGTACTACATGAAAGAAAAACATATAAAAGATTGCGATCTGTCTTAATAAATCGATATATTTCTTTCTCTGCATGGTTTTCCCCGCTTTTATGCTTCAATTAGGTGCTCTACAAGGTGATAAAGAGTATAACAAAAAAAGATAATTAGCGTATATCTATAAAGGAATTAAATCCGATTAAATTCAAGGTTTCCTGGATTTTTTCATTTATATTGGAGATGTTTAATTTCATTTTATGTTGATTTACATAATTCAATATTTGAAGAACGGAACCGATTCCCGTCGAGCTCATATAGGAGACTCCCTTTAAATCAATCGAAACTTTTTTAACTGTTGTTACATAAGCCTGCAATGTCTCTAATACAGCTTTGGAGAATATTTCCGCATTATACGATTCAATATTACCTAGAGGCCGGACAACCAGTCTGTCAGGTTCGGCTTTATCATAATCACCATGGATCTTTAGATTATATTCATTATCATTATACTGTTCGAGTTTTACTATAATAGAATGCATAACCGAAACACCTCCCGGAGTGTGATGCCTCTATTCTGAATTTTAACATAATAATCTCGCAATGCCAAATGTTTTTAGAATAATCTCAATTCCTCCCCGTTCAAATCAAAGCTTCGTATGGATAAATGAGCAGGCCGGCAATAGAGCAATCACCTGGTTTAAGGTTTCAACTTGATAATCCGGCTTAACACTCACCAAACTACCGTTCTCTGATTTATTCCGTCTAAGCCAGATACATGAGATACTTGCGGCCTTTGCACCTTGGATGTCACTGTTCAAACTGTTTCCGATCATTACGACTTGTTGAGCGTCGACACCTAACCGCGCCAGTGTATAATCAAATAGTTGTTTGGCAGGTTTTGCCGTACCCAGTTCGCCGGATATCGTAATAACCTTAAAAAAATGAGACAAACCGCTCTTTTTCAATTTAAAGTGCTGCAGCTCGGGAATACCGTTAGTGATCAGGGCCAGTTTATATTTTCCCTGTATAGCATGCAAAAAAGGGAGTGTGTCCTCAAAGAGGATATGCAGTCTGCGGCGGGTACTGATAAATTTTTGAGCACACCTCTTGGCTAACCATCTATCTTGAATGCCAAAATAATCAAGGGTGTTCAACCACGTTTGAACACGGTAGAAATCTCTTAACTTGCGCAGTTCTCGTTCTTGTTTCTTTTTACCTTTAAACTGTGCCCATAAGGCCTCCCATGAACTGATTCCTATCTGCTTGGCATATTCTATTGTAGGAAAGGAGTACCACAACTCTTTCGCACTTACTCGTGCTTGCCTGATAAAAGCATCAGCGGCAATCGGATAATACCGGGCAACTAGTTCCGCACAGCTCTTAAAAGCCAGCAGAGCTGATTCTTCTTCAACTAAGAGAGTGTCATCTAAATCAAGGATAATGGCTTTTATTATTTTTAATCCCATATATGCGCATTAAGCTAACATTAGATCATGCTAAATTCAAGTGTACACAGCGTTTTTAAGTCAGCACCATTAACTAAATTTCTATTTTAAAATAAAATGTTCACTATTAAGAGGACAAGGAAACCATGACACTCATGAACTCACAAAACATTATCAGCGCTCCGCTGCAAAGCATTATCCGTTTTTTCTTACTCTTAACTGGATTAGCTTTTTTCTCTGCCGTTTGTCTGCACATAATTATTCTGCTGCTTATGTTTCCCTGGTCTCCTTCTCAACTTATCACAGCTGATGAGCTTGAACCTTGTGAGCTCATTGTATTCTTAGGTGGTGCACATTTCGAGAGAATAGATTACGCTTTTTTTCTTGCCGAGCGGGGATATAGCAAGCGACTTTATACTCCGCATCTCGGCAATAGCAAAACCAGAGAACATATAAACGAAAAAATAAAAAATCTATCTTTACCCGTCCACTTTTATTCAGAAGAATCTGCGGATTCAACCTATGAAGAAGCCCTGTATACAATGCGGTATCTTAAAAAGTATAATCTCAAAAGCATATTACTTGTCACTTCCCCCTACCACAGCCTGCGGGCCAGCTGGATATTCAGAAAGGTTATGCCTAAAATTAAAATTGTCTCAGCCCCCTGCTGTCTTAAAAGCAGTTCGCTGAAGCATAAACTGGAATCATATCATGCAAATGAAAAACGTAAACTCTTGTTATATTACCTGCTTTATGCATGGCGCAGTTATAGTATTGATTAAGCTTAAAATGCTCATTGCCGCTTGCTATTCTGCGTGTATTTCAATACAATTCCTGTAAACAGATATGAACAGAGGTATATAAATTGTACGGAAAACTGGTTTCGAAGCAGGCGTTCATGCGCCGGGTGCTGCTTGCCCTGCTTCCGGTTTACGCGTTTGCCCTCTATTTATACGGACTGCATTTAATTTTTCTGTCCTTGATTGTGTTTCCCCTTGGTATCGGAGTTGAATACCTGTTTGAACGCACGCGTCAAAAAAAGGTATCCGAAGCTGTTTTTGTTACCTGCCTGCTCTATCTGCTTTCTTTACCCCCACTTGTACCCTGGTGGATTGCCGCACTGGGAATCCTCTTTGCCGTATTTATTGCCAAAGAGGTTTTCGGAGGCTTCGGCCGTAACGTGTTTAATCCGGCTATCGCCGGCAGGCTCTTTGTATATATTACCTTTTCTCCGCAAATGACATCGGGTTGGATTTTGGGAGGTAATTTCGCTATCGATGCGGTATCGAGCGCCACACCCTTAGCACAACTCGGCGCCGGGCAGAATCCGGATCTTATTAATTTATTGTTGGGTTTTCGTGCCGGTTCCATGGGTGAGAGCCCTATAATCCTCATCCTACTGGCAGCAGTTTTTCTCATAGCTACCGGAACTGCAAAAGCCTGGATTATGATTTCCACACTGGGCAGTGCAGCTCTGTTTTCATATCTGCTTAAATTTGCGGGTGCGGCACAGGCACTCCCACCCCTGCCTGCCCTGCTTTCGGGAAGCCTTCTGTTCGTTGCCGTATTTATGACCACAGATCCGGTATCGGCACCCAAAAAAATGCCTGCACAGATTGTATACGGCATACTCATAGGCTCGATTACCATATTAATCCGTCTGTTTCCCTTATTTAGAGAAGGCACCAGCTTTGCCGTATTATTGGGTAATACATTCGCGCCGTTACTGGACCAAATTTTCACAAGGGTGAAGACATGAACAAACAGGGCATTCTTTATACGGTAATTATTACTTTCTTAATCTGTTTTGCCTTTATCTTTGTTTTATCACTCACTGACAGAGCGGTAGCAGAGCGCATTATTAAAAACAAGGATATTAATGAACGTAAAGCAGTGCTCACTGCTTTTGGTCTGAGTTATAAAAGCGATGAGGACGCCTTTACGCTTTTTGAAAATAAAATATCCTCTGAAAAAATCAAAGACAGTGTTCTTTACACAACACCCATAGCAGGCGAAAAAGCTTATGCAATTATTTTTCAGGGTCAGGGGCTTTGGGGCATAATTACGGGAGTACTGGCGGTGAGCAAAGACGTGAAAAGAATTATTGGTATGGATCTTATAAGCCATAATGAAACCCCCGGCTTGGGCGGCAGAATTGATGAGCCGTGGTTTAAAAATCAATTCAAAAACAAGCTTTTAAACGATCAAGGCACGGTAATAATCGCTAAGAGCAAAACTACCGCAACAAGCGACCGTCCCGGAGAGATCGATGCTATTACGGCTGCTACTCAAACTTCACAGGCTTTTGAAAAAATCATTAATCAATATCTTACCCGACTGAGCGCACTGATGGGAGGCAGGTGATAATGGCCGGAAGAGTTCTTGATATAACCAAAGAAAACCTCTGGACCAACAATCCCATCTTTATTCAGATCCTGGGCATCTGTTCGGCCCTGGCGGTTACTAGTAATCTTATAAATACATCCATTATGTCTGCAGGTGTTATCTTTGTTACCGGATTTTCCAATCTAACTGTTTCTGTACTTAAGAATATAATCCCACGTAAAGTGCGCATGATAATCCAGACCCTGATAATCGCATTTTATGTAATTATCGTCGATATTTTCTTAAGGGCCTTTCTTCCGGATATAAGCCGTGCGCTGGGCGCCTACATCGGTCTGATCATTACCAACTGCATTATTATGGGCAGGGCCGAGGCCTTTGCCGGGTCTCATCCTCCTCTGATCTCACTTTGGGACGGACTTACTTCAGGTACAGGATATATGGCTGTTTTAATGCTTATAGCCTTTGTGCGCGAGCTGTTGGGCTACGGTACGATATTCGGCTTTGAGGTATTCCCCGGTGGAAAACTGTTCGGTCTCTGGCTGATCTTTCCTGATGGGTTTCAACACTGGATCATTATGCTTATGCCCCCAAGCGCTTTTTTCCTGCTGGGCATATTCATCTGGATCGCTAAAACCATCTTGCTTAAAAGTAAGGATAACCCATGACACCGGAAATAAGTCCGATTATACTGCTCCTGGCCTCCATATTTACCAGCAATATCCTGCTTGCAAATTTCCTGGGCATGTGCTCTTTTATTTCGATCTCCAAAGACCTTAAAGCGGCAAACGGTCTGGGCCTGGCGGTTATTGTGGTAATGACCATAACTTCGGTAATAAATTATGCGGTGTATCATTACATCATTGTATTTTTTGAAATTGAATATCTTCGCTTTATTGTATTTATTATCGTTATCGCAGCGGTCGTCCAAATGCTGGAAATGCTGATCGAACGCATCTCCCCTGCCCTCTATATGGGTCTGGGCATATTCCTGCCGCTCATCACCGTTAACTGTGCCATTCTGGGAGTTTCCCTTTTTATACAAATACGGGACTACAGTCTTGTTCAAGCTGTGGTATATGGGTTCGGCTCCGGTGTGGGCTGGTGGCTTGCCATCCTGGCTCTTGCTGCCATAAGAAAAAAAGTAGATACATCCCCTGTACCGGCCGGCTTGAAGGGACCCGGTATTACTCTCATTATAATCGGTCTTATGGCTATGGCTTTTATGGGTTTTTCGGGGATGCTTAATGTTCAATAGGAGAAACAGGTGAGCTTATCTTTCCTGGTAGCACCGTTTGTAGTGGGTGCCATAAGCGCGGTTATGGCGGTTATCATCTCTTTTATCGATATGCTTGTGAATAACTATGGAGAGGTTAAGCTGTCTATAAACAGCGGTAAAAGGGTGATAACCGTGAAAGGCGGGTCTTCCCTGCTCTCCTCCCTGGCCCGGCAGAATATATTTCTGCCCTCGGCCTGCGGGGGTCGGGCCACATGCGGAGTGTGCAAAATAAAGGTAAAAAGTGATGTGGGACCACATCTACCCACCGAGCTTCCCTTTTTAACAAAGGAGGAAATGCGGGACAAGATACGACTTTCCTGTCAGATAAAAGTTAAAACAAATCTGGAGCTTGAGATTCCGCAAGAGTTGTTTGCTATTCAAAAATATTCAACTGCGGTTACCTCTATACGAAATCTTACACCTGACATGAGAGAAATCAAACTTTCCCTGAAAGATCCCGAGCAGATTGATTTTAAGGCCGGACAGTATGCCCAGTTTATCATCCCACCCTATGGTAAAATCAAACAGGAAACCCAGCGGGCATACTCCATTGCATCCGGCCCCGGTCAGAACTCGGAACTCGAATTTATCGTACGCCTGGTACCGGGAGGGATAGCCACTACATACATCTTCACTCTGCTCAAGGAGGGAGACACCCTTGATCTTGTCGCTCCCCTGGGAGACTTCCGGCTGCATGGTACAAATGAGGATATGCTCTGTATTGCCGGGGGGTCGGGCATGGCACCCATCAAATCCATATTGTTCGATATGTCGGAGAACAAAATTACCCGGCGCAATGTATATTACTTTTTTGGCGTGGCAACTCCCAAGGATCTCTTCTATCAAAAGATGTTCGAGGATCTTGAAAAGAAATGGCCCTCATTTCATTTTATCCCTGCTATCGCCGATGTAAGCACGGACAGTACGTGGAAGGGAGAAACCGGATTAGTAACTGCGGCCTTGGAGAATTATCTTACTGCGAAAATTCCCAAGCAAAATCCGAAACAAGCGTATCTGTGCGGCAGCCCGGGAATGATAAACGCTTCAATTAAAGTACTCACATCATATAACGTTAACCAGGCTGATATTTATTATGATAAATTCTCATAAAAGGATATAGCTTATGAAAATGTCTCCTGAATACAAACAGACCGCGCTGCAGATGCAGCCGGGAATAATTACTGCCGAAGGTTTCTTAGGAAACGATACAAGACCGCTTGTGGATATTATTCAGGCCGATGAAGAACAAGCAACACGTCTTAATGTGGAGTGGGATAAAATAGCCGGCCATTTACAAGAACTCTATAAAGCCGGCAAACAAGGTCAGGAAAGGACAATCGAGTTTATCGGCAAATGGAATGTTAAAGTAGACGAATCGCGAGGTCTTTTACCCTGCCCCTTCAAAGACGGGCTTTTCCATAAACATACGATTCTGGTAACTCACAAACCCAGTGGAAAACAACTCCTGTTCAGTGAACTCTCCCTTCACCTGCTCGAAAAACATCATTTTCTACAGGGTAAGGGTTCCTCATTTCGTATGGAGCTTTCGGAAATAAAGACGGTACTGGATCTATAGTTTAGTTTTCATCATGTATACAAATGAATATATTCGTGCAGCAATCTTTCAGCTTTTTCTTTACACTGTCCGCAGACCGTTCCCAGTTTGGTTCTAAACTGAAGTTCTTCATAAGTCCGATCACCCTTTTTCACAGCATCGGCAATATCTTTATCCGTCACATTCATGCATTGACAGATAATTTTTACGTGTTCCTGTTTAATTTTCTCGGCTTGGTCTGTTCTTTCATAGTAGTCTTCAATAGCTTTTCTTAAAGCTCTGTCACCCAATACCGAACAGTGTATTTTATGTGAGGGTAGAGATCCCAGCTCCCGGACAATATCTTCCGGAGTAATTTTATAGGCCTTATCCACGCTCATGCCTTTTACCATTTCCGAGAGCATAGAGGTGCTGGCTATGGCACTGGCACATCCGTAAGTTTTCCATTTGCAATCGGTAATCACGTTGTCTTGCACTCTGATTACCACAAGCATTTGATCACCGCACTTAATATTGCCGACCATTCCCCTGCCGTCTTCCTGATAGTTTTCCTCATCCTCCAACAAATTTTTAGGATTAATAAAGTGTTCTTTTACGGTATCCGTATAAAGCCAGGTATTTTGTTTACTCATTTGCACTCTCCTGAGTATACAGTAGACATTTTGCGAACTTTTGCTATAACCGAAGGAAGCTTTTCTAATACATAATCAATATCTTCTTCGGCGGTCTCCCTTCCCAGGCTAAACCTGATAGAGCCATGTGCCAGCTCAGGGCCTACTCCCGTAGCAAGCAGTACGTGTGAAGGCTCCAAAGAGCCTGTAGAACAGGCAGACCCTGTAGATACTGCAATTCCCTCTAAATCCAAATACAGAAGAACAGCCTCGCCCTCCGCACCGTGAAAAGATACATTCAATGTATTAGCAAGAGTCTGCTCAGGATGACCGTTAAAGGTTATATCCGGAATCCGCCTAAGAATTCCTGCTTTTAACTTTGCTTTGTATTTTTCAAACTTTGGGGTAATCTCGCTCATTTCAGTCTGCATGAGCTGCACAGCTTTACCCATACCTATAATGCCAAGACTATTCATGGTTCCGGCCCGTCTTCCTGCTTCCTGATGTCCTCCGTGAATGAGAGCAGAAAACGGTTTGGCCTTTTTGGCATAGAGAACTCCCACTCCTTTGGGTCCGTAAAACTTGTGTGCCGAAAAAGAAAGGTAATCAACAGCGAGCTCAACAACATTAACGGGTATTTTACCTACTGCCTGAACCGCATCGGTATGAAAAAGAGCCCCATAACGATGAGCGATTTCGGCCAGAGCTTTAATATCCTGAATCGTACCAATTTCGTTATTCGCATACATAATGGATACCAAAGCTGTTTTTTCAGAAATAAGTTCCAGGAAGTGATTAACATCTACTTTTCCATATTTGTCTACCCTAAGAAAATGAACCGTATTGCCTAATGATTCAAGGTATTGAGCTGTTTGGATTATGCTGGGATGTTCAATCGAAGTTGTTATAATTTCCGATCTTCCTTGCCCAAAATCCAGACCACCGCAGCGGGCACAGGTTATTATTTTTAATACTGTATTGTTTGATTCGGATCCTCCGGCCGTATAGATAATCTCTTCGGGTTTTGAGCCGATAAAATCGGCAATACTCTGTCTGATATGTTCCAGCCTATTCCGCACACTCCTTCCGAACTCATGCATACTGGAAGGATTGGCATAAAGCTCAAATGCAGCGTTTAAAGTTTCTTTTACCTCCGGATGCAGGGGAGTTGTGGCATTATAATCCATATACACCTGTTTTATACTCATGCGTCCGCCTCCTTATTCCTGTTATTTATAAGCAGTGCTAAGGTTTTTGATTTTAAAAAACGGTTGATATGCAGCTGAAGCTCATCCCATACCCGGCGAGTCGGACATTTCTTGCTCTTATCACAAGCATTACTGTCCGTCACACAGGCTACAGTTACCAGAGGACCGTCCAGTGCATCGGCAATTTCATAAAGGGTAAGTGTGTCGGCCGATCTAATAAGAGAGTATCCGCCTAACGGTCCGCGTTCTCCCCTGACTATACGTGAGCGGGAGAGCAGTTTGAAAATGTTTTCCAGATATTTAAAAGGAATATTCAACTCTTGTGCAATATGGCTCAAGCTTACGGGTTTGTCCTCATCGTGCACACTCAAATAATGCAGCGCTCTCAATCCGTATCTTGTTCTTGTTGAAACCGCAAACATCTAAGCTTCGCTTCCTTTCTTTCTTTTCATATATTTCATATCTTTTATGTATGTAATATAATACAAAAAAAATATTTTTGCAAGAAGCTCTCTTAATAAAAACCTTTTAAAGAAATATGTTGGAACCAGAGATTACACAGATATTTAAAATTTATTATTTCTTAATCTGTGAAATCTATTAAAATCTGTGCAATCTGTGTTCCTTTTTTTACTCTATGGCCGCAGAGCGAAATTGGATGCCCTCCTTATTCGTTTACAGCTTCAAAATCTTCTTTAGAAGCACCGCATACCGGACATACCCAATCATCTGGAAGTTTATCAAATAGTGTCCCGGCGGCAATACCGCTATCCGGATCTCCTACGTCTGGATCGTATACATAATCACATATAGTACACTTATATTTTTTCATTGCTTCCTCCTTTTATACAAAAAGTTATACACCGATTGTAACTTTTTGGCAAGCTCTATTCCATTTCATATAAAGAGGCTATGGATTTAGTTACTTTCTTCTCATGGATTAAAGCAGCTTCAAAAGCCGCAAGAGGTGATCCATAGGCATGAGCAGGCTCCTCAAGGCCTTTCAGCTCAACCTCTCCGGCGCGCTCAATAATATAGTTGAAAATCCGCATTCCATGCTCCGTTTCTTCTACGGACTGCAGATACATCCACCGAGTAAATCCGGCGAGATTATGCTCTGAAAAATAGGCCGACATAGCTAAATAAATGTAAGAAGAAAAAAACTCTACATTAATCTGATTGTTCAAAGCATTGTTTATATCTTTTTGTAACATGTGCACTCCTTGTTTTATCTTTTTTTTATAATATATTAAAAAAGTTATATTCTGACGAGGAAATTGCAAAACTCAAAATATATTAAGTTAGTAAAATACTAATTCTTTATACCATAATAATTTAGCAATTTCCATTTTAGGAGCTTCTTGCAAAAATGTTATTTTTGCAAGAAGCTCTGACAATAATTTTATTACAGCTATTCTCATTTCATACATTTTATTAAAAACATTCTTGACCATTCGTGCTAATTTCCCTTTAATTATTACTATGCAGAAAAATCCGCTTTCAGAAGGCCTTACGGCACATAAGACACCGGAACCCTTTGTAATTGTTATTTTTGGCGCAAGTGGTGATTTGGCTGCCAAGAAACTGATCCCCGCCCTCTATTCCCTTTTTCTTCACAATTACATCAGTGATTTTCATATAGTTGGATTTGCCCGTACCGAGTGGTCCTCTTCAATTTTTAAAGAAAAAATAGCAGCACTCCTGCATGGCCAGCTTGATGCTCAAACCGGCGAGCAGGAAAGAAATGAATTCTTAAAGAGAATTTCTTATATTTCCGCACCCTACAATACGGCAAAGGGTTATACTCTGTTAAAGAAAAAATTTGCCGATCAAGAGCACCTGATTTTTTATCTGGCTACACCCCCCCTTATGTATGAACAGATAATTTCCCAATTGGGTAAAAACGGACTCGCACAATCCGCTAAAACAAACGCGAAGATCGTTGTGGAAAAACCCTTTGGTCATGATTTACCAAGTGCAGTACAGCTTAATTCCAAGCTGCTCTCAATTTTTGAGGAAAAACAAGTTTTCAGAATCGATCATTATCTGGGAAAAGAAACTGTGCAGAATATAATAGTATTCCGTTTTGGTAATGGAATCTATGAGCCGATTTGGAACAATCACTATATTGACCATGTCCAGATAACTGTTGCCGAGAGAGCGGGCATCGAAAAACGCGGCAGCTATTACGAAAACGCCGGGGCAATCCGTGATATGGTACAAAACCACCTGCTCCAGCTCCTGTGTTTGGTTGCCATGGAACCACCGAATGATTTACAGCCCGACTCAATCCGTAATGAAAAGTTAAAGGTTCTGAAAGCTCTGCGTCCTCTATCCGGAGATCCCCATCAGACGGAATTAATTCGCGCGCAGTATAGCGATGGCATAATCGACGGTGAAAAGGTAAAGGCTTATAGAAAAGAAGATAACGTGGATCCTCATTCAATTGTAGAGACTTACGTTTGTATGAAGTTGTTCGTCGACACCTGGCGCTGGTCCGGTGTTCCCTTTTTTCTGCGTACCGGGAAACGACTTTCCCGCCGGCTTACGGAGATTTCCATTCAGTTTAAAACTCCGCCGCATCTTCTGTTCAGCAGGGCCGGGTCTGCTCCTATTAATCCGAATACCCTCACCCTTACCATCCAACCGGATGAAGGTATTACTTTCCGCTTTAATTCAAAGATACCGGGATTTACCACAAAAATGCGCGCTGTAAATATGACTTTCGCCTATGGAAGCTCCTTTGCAGAAATTTCACCGGATGCATATGAGCGCCTGCTGCTGGACGTTATGCTGAATGATGCGACTCTTTTTACCCGTAATGATGAGATTGAACATGCGTGGAAGTTTGTTTCACATCTCCTATCCGCTGCAAAAAATGATACGGCTGAAAATATCTTCTTTTACGCCGCAGGAACCGCCGGACCCGAACAAGCACATCGCATTATAGCTCCGTATAAAGGCTCGTGGAGAAAACTATGAGCAAGGAGCTTAATCCGGCTGCAATTGAAAATAAAATTAATGCGGAACTGGGGCAATTAACCAGCTATAATATAAGAACAAATCTTTTTAACCTGGTTCTTTTTTATAATGAGGCAGAGGAAGGAACAATCGAAGAACTCCTGTCATATATCTTCGGTAAAAGGCCGGCCCGTATTATTCATATCCAAAGCAAGGATGTGAATGTTACCAGTGCATATGTCAAGGTCCGCTGTTTTCCGGATTATGAACAAATCCAGGTCTGTTTTCAAGAAATAGTAATTCAAAACGGTTATGATAATATTGGAAAATCCACAGGCTCCTGGGTACCACTCTGTATCCATGACATTCCGATTATTATAATCTGGCTCTGCAACCTGAATCCCTTCCCAAGCCTCTTGCAAACTTTTTTTGGAATAGCGGATAAAGTTATTTTCTGTACGGAATTTAATGAAATATTGGGAGAAAATCCTTTTTCTCTATCTTCCCACATCTTGAAAAAGATCCTGCCATATAAAAATCACAGCCTTCATCCTAAGCTTACAGTATCGGATTTTACCTGGCTAAAATCTTTACCTCTGCGTCAAAGAACCGCTTCACTTTTTGATCCTGTGAATATGAGATCCGCGCTCTATAACCTGCATAAAATTACCGTTTCCGGTATGCGCCGCAGCGGGGGACTGCTTTATTTTCTTTGGTTGGCGAGTCGGCTTGATTGGAATTTGATACACAAAGATGATGCGCAATTACAGTTTTATGACCGAAACCGTCATATCGTCACCGCTCAATTAACGGACAGCTCCCGCAGGCAGATCATATTCACAACATGGGAAAAACAAGAGTTCACTATAACCTGGCACTCACTCTTTTCAATTGATAATAGCAATCGTGAAAAAAAAGATAACACATCCCGCAGCTGCCCGTTCGGCAATCAGGAGCAGTTGCTACAAGAACTTGATTCACTCGAGCCGGACCTGCTCTACTACAATTCTCTTAAAAAACTAACCCGGACGGAGCAGTTAAAGGATGGATAATATTCTAAACTTTGCCGTAGAAAAAGAACTTTCCCTTAAGGCCGCATTGTTTATTCTCTCCTGTATCAAAGACGCACTTGAAAAACAAAATTACTGCAGTATTATCTTGTCCGGTGGAAGTACCCCGCGAAACTGTTATAAAAATTTAGCTCGTCTTTTAAAGGAACACCAAATTCCCGCGGACGCTTTATACTGGTTTTTTAGTGATGAACGCTGGGTCCTTCCAAACAACTCCCAAAGTAACGAAAGAATGGTTCGCGAGCTCTTATTGCAGCCTATAAAGTCCCTATCCGAACAGGTTTTCTCCTGGCAGGCTGCACATGGCTCTCCTTTTACCTGCGCACAAGGTTATCAGAGGTTTATAAATAATTTTTTTATTGCGAACAACCGTTCCCCCGATATTTGCATTCTAGGTATGGGTTCGGACGGCCATACCGCCTCACTTTTTTCTAATGCCATAGTTTTAACTGAGAACAATAAAACTTTTCACGTTAAAAAAGATATAAAAAACTATGCGATTGCTCTTCTCCTTCCGGACGGTAAAACCTATCGGCTGTCATTAACTCCCCATATTTTAAACAAAAGTAAGCATATTCTGTTTTTAATTGAGGGCAAGCGCAAAAGCCAAGCATTCGCCAGGCTGCAGGCAAGCGACTCAAGTCTGCCGGCTTCCTGGATTAAGGGCAAAGATCTTTTATTTTTTATTACAAACGATGTATTGCACTCTCCGTAATTAAAGTAACAGTGATCTTTTATATGGAGCCCACTTCTTTTACTTTTTGTACGATTTTTAACACAGACAATCCTAAATGCTCGGCTACTTCTAAAGCAGGACCGGATTCGCCGAAGCGGTCAATGCCGATCATCGCACCGTTGCCACCGGTTATCACATGCCAGCCGCTGCTTACACCTGCTTCAATAACCACCTTTTTTGCAGAGTCGGGCAGCAGCTCTTCCCTATAAGCAGCCGGCCCTTGTAAAAATAATTCTCTGCAGGGCATGGAGACAACGCGCACTTTCAGATCATTCAATTCACGAGCTGCTTCTAACGCCAGACCTACTTCCGATCCCGTGGCTATCAGCACCACATCCGGCACGCCCTCTGAATCCGCAACAATATATGCACCCTTTTTAATATTCTCTTTCCAATGAGGATCGGATTTCACAAAAACGGTCAGGTTTTGCCTGGTATAAGCCATGACCGAAGGACCACTTGAGTGTTCGCAGGCGAGCTTCCATACTTCTACATTTTCCTGTGCATCTGCCGGTCTAAAAACAAGCAGATTGGGAATTACGCGCAGAGCTTCCAGATGTTCTACAGGTTGATGGGTAGGGCCGTCCTCACCCACAAAAATCGAATCATGAGTAAAAATATAGAGGACGGGCAGTTTCATGAGCGCTGCCAGACGTATAGCGGGCCGCATATAATCGGAAAAGACCAAAAACGTAGCGCAAAACACTTTCAATCCGCCATGCAGCATTATCCCGTTTACAGCAGCACCCATTCCATGCTCCCGAACACCAAAGTTTATATTCCTGCCGGTGCGATTATCTTTTTGAAAACTTCCCATTCCCTTGAGCAATGTTTTATTGGAGCCTGCCAAATCTGCCGAACCTCCTATAAAATGAGGCAGTGCTTTGGCTGTTGCATTGAGGATCTCGCCACCCGATGACCTGGTGGCGACTTCATCTCCCACTTCGTATAAGGGATAAGTAATAGCGGGAAGGTTTTTCCCGTCAAAATATTTCTGCCACTCATTAAATAATTCCGGATTGTTCTGCTTCCACTCTTTAAAAAGCTGCTGCCATTCGTCATAGTATTTGTCCCATAGTTTTTGTTTGGCTTGAAAATATGCTTTTGCTTCCGGAGCCACATAAAACATTTCGCTTTCCGACACACCTAAGGCCTTTTTGGTAAGAGCAACTTCCTCGTTTCCCAAAGGAGCACCGTGTGCTTTATGTGATCCCGCCAGATGCGGAGAACCCTTGGCAATTGTGGACCTGAGTAAGATTAAGCTGGGCCGCCCTTTTTCTTGTTTCGCTTGGTTTACCAATGCTAAGATCTCATCCGTATCATAGGCACTGCCGGACAGAGTCTGCCATCCATAAGCGGAAAAGCGCTGCAATACATCTTCCGTAAAGGTTATATCCGTGGATCCGTCGATGGTGATTTTATTGAAATCATAAAATACGATCAATTTGCTTAAGCCCAGATGACCGGCAAGAGAAGCCGCTTCCGAGCTTACACCTTCCATGAGACAGCCGTCCCCCGCTAACACATACGTATAATGGTCAATAACAGTATGCTGCGGCGTATTAAATCGAGCCGCCAACATAACCTCCGCGATAGCCATTCCCACGGCATTGGCAAATCCCTGACCCAGTGGCCCGGTTGTGGTCTCCACACCGGGTGTGAGTAAGTTTTCAGGATGACCGGGTGTTTTGGACTGCAATTGCCTAAAATTTTTTATATCCTCCAAGCTGAGTTCGTAGCCGCTTAGATGAAGCAGAGAATAAAGCAGCATGGAGCCATGACCGGCTGAAAGCACAAATCTGTCTCTATTAATCCAGAAAGGATCGCGTGGATTGTGTTTTAACATTTCTCCAAAAATAAGAGATCCCAACTCCGCGCATCCCATGGGCAGGCCGGGATGACCTGAATTGGCCTTTTGAACCGCATCCATCGTAAGCGTTCGAACGGTTAAAGCTACACTTTTAATTTCTTCTTTCATGCTACCTTCCTCCTGTATAATTTAACTGCACCCTGTGTAAGTTCGATTATACAATAATTATTATCTCGAACAGCACCCACATTTACACATACAGTGTTTTCAATCATATCCTGATGATACGATTCATGGATATGCCCGCACACACATAATGTAAGCGCTTTCATTTTTATATATTCTTTCACTACCTTCGATCCGCAATGAGCACCATGATATGTCCTGTCAAGCTTTGTATCAAAAGGCGGTGCATGAGATACTAATACGGTATATGTACAATCCGCAACTGTGTTAAATCCCGCATCCAAACATGCGGTTATCTCTGCATCATTGAGTTCAAATGGAGTGTGAAATGGGGTTAAATTACTACCTCCCACACCAAAAAAACCGATTCCGTTAAATATTCTGCCGCTGCCGTGAATGCTGACATTACGTTCATTTAAATAATCCAGTACACCTTCCCTATCCATATTTCCGGGAACGGCAAATAAGCTAAAACCACGGTCGATAAACGGCGCTACGACTGATCGAGCCTCGTTATATCCTCCGCTCTGGGTGAGATCTCCTACGATCAACACCAGATCTATGTTCTGTTGGCTGCGCACTATTATTGGAATCTTTTCTACTGCACCATGTATATCAGAAAGCACAAGAATCTTCATTATTTCATTTCATTGAGGAAATTGTAAAAATCAAAATATATCAAATTAGTTAAATTATTATTCATTATACCATAACAAGTTAGCAATTTCCTTTTAAGGAGCTTCATGCAAAAATAACATTTTTGCATGAAGCTCTATTAATGTTTCTTTTTCTTCTTCTTTTTTTTCTTATGCACCGTACGTTGAATACGGGTAATCTGTCTGTGTTCTTGGGGAGCAGCTTTTTCGTTTTGGCTAACATTCTCCGCATTCTTCGCATTCTCTTCATGCTCCACGGTTTTGACTACGGGTTTGACCGCAGCAGGCCCCACGGTTGGCGGACGCTTGCCGAATATGGTAAGATCACGTTTTTCCTTGCTTTTATTAATAATTCGCTGCCATCCCAATACAACCGGTGATGCAATAAAGATTGAAGAATAAGTACCTACCACAATACCTATAATAAGGCTCAGAGCAAAATCTTTGATATTGCTGGCCCCGGTTACTAAAATATACAAGGGAATAATCGCAATAAGAGTAGTTAACGAAGTCATAATTGTTCTGCTTAATGACTGTGTAATACTCGTATCAATAACATCATCTATTTTATAATCTTTGAGCAGTGAAAAATTTTCTCTTATTCTGTCATATACAACGATAGTGTCATTCAATGAATAGCCGATTATAGTAAGAACCGCTGCAATTGTGGCGGTACTGATTTCTATTTTAAAAACACAGATGAATCCAAGCATTATGAGCACATCATGAATGAGTGCAACAATGGCACCAACCGCATAGGTAATCTTAAAACGAATCGTGATATAAATCAGAATAAGCACCAGTGCGATGAAAATATAATAGATTGAGTTTATGGCTAGAACTTGAGCCAATTGCGCGCCCATAGTTTCACTTTGCTTAATAAGAACCTGTTCTGTTCCGTATTTGCTCTGTAACAATCCAATAATCTTTTTCCCTAACTGCTCATAGACATCCGTATTTGACGCCTCTCCTTCCGCTCCAATACTTTCTGCTTTCGGAACATTAGCACGAATTATATATTCCTGTTGTTCCGGTTCCCCCACAACCTGCAGATTTATACCGTCAACCGTTGCAAGCAGAGAACGTACATCCGTCAAGGAAGCAAATACCTTGTCTCCCGGCTGTAAGCTATAATTCACGGTCGCCGATTCCTGAGGTCGAATTACTTTCTTGACACTAATAAGCAGTTCCGGAGAAGTTGTTACGGGACCATTTAAAGTAATTTGCAGAGTGGCTATATCTTGAAGTTTTTCTATAAGCTGATTTACATTGTCTAGTTCAGTGAGTTCAATAGATAATGGATTTGCCTCCGTATCTACAATTTTTAAGTATTTCTTATCCGATTCCAGAATGCCGCCCTTTATAATTTCCAGTTCCAATGCGCTCTCTCCCGAATTTAAAAAGGTCAGACCAACGGGAGCAATTTGAATTTGCTGGATAAGTCCGCCTTTAAAATCAATACCTAAATTGAAACCTTGATTAATAAAGAAATTAACCGCACCAAAAACAATAAGGATCAGCGAAATACCGAGTGCAATAAAACGAAGTTTGGAAAATCTGATTATCCTTTTCATGACATCCGCCTCCAGCTGATACTGAGTCTTGATGCTTTAAACACATCGGTGACAAAATCGAACATGAGTCTTGAAATAAAAATTGCAGAAATGAATGAAGTGAAGATACCCACTGCTAAGGTAAAGGCGAAACCCTGCACACTGCCCTTGCTTAAGAGAGAAAGAATAAAGGCAGCAATAAATGTTGTTACATTAGCATCCAGAATTGTCCAGAAAGCTTTACTAAAACCTGTTTTTACGGCTGCTTGACGCGATTTACCTAATCTGTACTCTTCTTTTATACGTTCAAAAATAATAACATTAGCATCTACCGACATACCTACGGTAAGAATCACACCGGCTATACTGGTCAGAGTCAGGGTAAATCCCGTTGCGGAGAGGATTGATACCAACAGAAAGAGATTAAAGAATAAAGACATGTTGGCAATAATGCCCGCTCCTTTATAGTAGATAATCATAAAAGCGATAACAAACAAAAAACCGATCATAATGGCATTTAAACCCTCGCGGATCAAATCCTCACCCAGCGAAGGTCCTACCTCCGATTGGTTTTCAATATTAAGTACGACCGGCAACGGGCCGGTTCTTAACACCTTGGCCAGATCATTGACTTCAGCCCTTGAAAACTCTCCTCTTATTGATACTACTCCCCCGCTGATAGCTTCGGAAATATTAGCGATTGAGCGTGATTTTATTTTATCATCCAACACAACGGCCAAAGCCTTACCCTGATGCTGGTCTGTTACCTTATAAAACTTTTCGGCACCGTCTATCCGTTTACCCTCTTCATCTACGTATTCACCCAATACGAAAACAACTATAGGTTTCCCTGTTTGACGATCGACATCAGGATAAGCATTTTGGATAGCTTCACCACGCAGTACAGGTTCTCGCTGAATAACGGTAAAACCAACACGCTTATCCAGTCCGTATTCATCCTTATCATAGATGCCAATGAGCATTTGTCCCTCTTTAAGAATATCGGGATCATTGAGTTTCAGCGGCTCCGAAGGGTCTGTGAGTGCTAAAAAATCCTTTGGATGTTCTGCTTTATATTTCTCAAAAGCTTCGACGCCTTCCTTATCCAAGAGATGAAAATTAAGCCGGCCTTTACCCATAATAACCTTACGAATCCGTTCCGGATCCGCCGCACCGGGCAGCTCCACGGTAATGCGATCACCCTGCCGTCTGATCTGGGGTTCGGTAACTCCAAACTGGTCTATACGTGAATTAAGAATTTCCATGGCCTGCTGCACTTTTTCTTCCCGCAGCCAGTCCGGTATTTCAGAACCATACTCCTTTTTATAGGACGTAAAATCCGCTTTAATTGCTACATACATACCGCCTTGCAAATCCAATCCCAGCTGTAGTGTTTGGGACCTGAAATCCTTTAAATAAAGGATCTCATCCCTATAGTATTTTTCAACAACAGTTGTAAAGTCCCTCTCAGAAACATTTTTGTAGATGGTTCTCAGCATTTTAACGAGAAGCAGCCGAGCAGGGGAGGATTCGGACTTCTGTATGATAAATTCCTGAAACTTCTTTTGCTCCTCACCTGCCTTAATCTCCGCATATCTTCTGATCTGGGGAATGGAACTTAAGGCGTTTTTCTTACCGTCTTCAGGTATGAGAATATACCACTGTAATGTGGGTGAAATAAACATCACCGCCAATAAGAGTAAGAGAATAAAGATAATTATCCTAGAACGAACACTCATAATTAGCTCCGAATTAATTAATTTTTCTATTTGCTATCATTGCCTAATTTTTGTCCATATTATAAGAATTATGCCAATGATAAATTGCGATTTACCGCAATAGTGAAATTTTATTTTATTTGTTTTCAGCAGCAGCTGCTTTTTTATCAACCACACTTGCGATAGCGGATTTTTGAAACTCAAGTTTTGTGTTTTCATCCACTTTAAGCGTTACCGACAGATCTTTCACGGTTGTAACAACACCCTGCATTCCACCGATTGTAAGCACTTTATCACCCTTTTTCAGGGTAGCAAGCATGCTTTGTACCTGTTTTTGCCTTTTATTCTGAGGTCGAATTATAAGAAAATAAAAAACCACCAGGACCAAACCTACCATAGCTATGGTTATGAAGAGGCTGCCGGAGGAACCCTGACCTTCCTGTAATAAGGGTAAACTTGAAAATAACGTGTCTGACATTTGTTTTCCTTTACTAATCTATTAGATTTTGGCTAAGTTATCACATATGTTAAGCTAAAGTCAAGCTCTTCTAAATTGCTTTTGGCCTCAAATTAGCTGCTATGTAATTACTTTTAATTAATTAAACCCTAATTTAAATGGGAAATAATAAAGTCTGCTAACTTCTCAACCCCATTTGTTATTCCATACCTAGCAATATTCGTATTGCATCGTTCAAGCACGGTGTAATCCGAAGATATCTTTACCAGCAGATCGTGCAGATCATGTGCTTTTCTTGCCGCGAAACCGAATCCGTTATCTACAACAAAATCTTTGGTACCGGCTTCATTTATCACCCATGCATTGTGGATTACGGGCTTTTTAAGATTCAGGGCTTCGAAAGTGAAATTCGCACCTGCTTTACCTACCACAAAATCTGATGCGGAGATATATTCTTCCATATTATCGACAAAACCCCTTACATGAATATAGGGGGGTCCTTGGCAGCCAATAATATCTTTTTCCAATTTCTCCTGTAACTTTTGGTTTCTACCGCAGATAATAATAAATTGGATATTTAATTTTTTTGCAATCAGGAACTTAATATGGCCATCCATGACGCCGAGACCTTCTCCACCTGCACTCATAACAAAGGTGATAACACCGTCCTGCAAACCTAATTTTTTGCGAATCTCCAATTTATCATTATTAATCCTTTCAAATTTTGGATTAACCGGATAAGGGAATATATGTATTTTACCTCTTTGAACACCCCTTTTGGCAAGCTCGCGTTTGGCCTGCTTTGAAAAAACCACCATGGAATCACAAAATCTGTCTGCCCAAAAATGATGTGCCCAGAACGGGTCCGTATTAATACTTACATGGGGGATAGACATTCCGTTTTTGCGTCTTAACGCGCCAAAACGGTGGGCAAAAAAGTAATGAGTAGTCACAAATATATGCGGTTTTTCCTTGAGTAAAAAGCGCTTTAAACGCTTTTTAAGACCCATACCGAAAAAACTGTTAATAAGCCAGCTCACAAAGCCATTATCTCCGAAGTTCATTATAAAAGCGGATAGCCCGGGTCTTTTCAATCCGACTTTATTCCATGATTTACTATAGATATAATAAGCAAATCCTGCTTTGAGCTCTTTAGCCAAATCCACTACTTTGACATTAAATTTCCCCGCATAACGCTGATTTATATAAGTGCTGAGAGCCAAAGCCGGTGCTCGGTGACCGTCACCCAAAATAATCATACCGATGAGTATTTTTTTCATTTAGTGCGCAGAGCCCCTCTCCTGTTTTATCAGTTTAAGTACGTTTTTTAAGCGTTTATTAAAAACCGTTTCCACTCGATACGATGCTTTCCTGGCCTCTTTCATATACTCAATCAAATACTCCAAACCCGACACTATTTTTTCTAACCCCTCAAGGGTTACATCTTCGGACATATCACTCTCGAGGTCGAACTCAGGACCGACCAAATGGATTATATTACCAATTTCCGAAAGAGTGTAATTAAAGGTCTGTAAATCCTTTATAAACTTTACAAGCAAGATATCTATGGTTCTGTAAAGTCTGAATCCCCCTTCTGTTCTCTGAAAAGGATTAATCAGGCCTTTTTCCTCCCAAAACTTAATGGTTCGGGTATTTACTCCCCCCTTATCCGCCAGTTCACCTACTGTGAGAAGCTGAGATTTTGCGAGGGTAGTCTCCCCGCCTACTTTTTTTAAAGGTAATCCGACCTCATTTTTTATTTTAGCTATCTCTTTATAAGAGTAGCCCATGGATAAAAAATTTTTAACAACCTCTCCGTATAGCAGGGCCTGCCCCGTGAAACTATCACCTGATTCCTCCAAAGGTGCAATCAGCTTATTCTCTATCCATTTATCCATTTCTTTTTGTGAGATCTCAAGTTGTTGTGATAGTTCCTCTCGAGATACTTTCAAATACTGCTGCTCCTTCTCCTCTTAATTAAATAAGCAGTATCTTCTCTATTCCCTCCGGCACATGCGATACTCCGAATATCCGCTTTAGGTTGTGAATAGAATCAATTGTCTTTTCATTCTGCTCATTATAAATCTGCATTACCTGCTTCAATTCTTCATCATTACTCGTATAGAGAGCGGAACAGATAGCTGCTTTAAAGAATCCCTTTTCTGCAAGTTCCCGAGTCTTCAGTCTGCCAAATCTCTTTTTCGCAGAAGCATTGACAATAGCCGTATCACCTTGATATCCGACAGTAAATATAAAATCCTCACGCTTTATCATACTAAAATTTCCTGCTTATGAAATTATTTTGCCGTATATTATTAAATTTAGCAATAGCCTTTTTTACTAGGATTAAAAAAGGGGAAAGCATACCTCTGCCTTCCCCTCGTATTAACAATTCACATACCACCAGCAATGCTGGTGGTATGTGTGGGGAGCACCGAGCACTCAATATAATTGAGTGCTCGGTGCAGGGTAGAAGAAAAAGGCCACCACCAAAGGTGATGGCCTTTTTCGAAAGTTAAATTACCAATATTAATATGGAGGCATTCCGCCACCTGGCATTCCGCCGCCTGGCATAGGAGGACCCTCTTTTTCAGGAAGATCCGTTACTATACATTCTGTGGTAAGAAGAAGTCCTGCAATCGAAGCGGCATTCTGCAGGGCTGATCGAGTAACCTTTGCCGGATCAATAATACCCGCTTTTACCAGATCGAGCCATTCCATTTTTGCTGCATCAAAGCCGATACCTTCCTTTTCCGATTTCGCTCTTTCCGCCACTATCGCACCGTCAAGACCGGCGTTTTCCGCGATCTGCCTGATCGGTTCCTCCAGAGAACGCATTACAATCTTAAAGCCAACTGCTTCGTCCTCGCCAATACCCGCGAGATCCACTTCTTTAAGTTTGGTAACCGATTTAACCAGTGTGATACCGCCGCCCGGAATAATGCCTTCTTCTATTGCTGCTCGTGTGGCAGAAAGCGCATCTTCAACGCGGTGTTTCTTCTCTTTGAGCTCAACTTCGGTAGCGGCGCCCACATTAATTACGGCCACGCCTCCTGCAAGCTTGGCTAGTCTTTCCTGTAGTTTCTCTCTATCATAATCCGAGGTCGTATCTTCAATCTGAACTTTGATTTGAGCAATACGATCTTTTATATCCTTCTCTTTACCGGCGCCTTCGATAATTGTGGTGTTTTCCTTATCGATCTTAATGGATTTGGCCTGTCCCAACTGGCTTAAGTCGGTATTTTCCAATTTTAATCCCAGTTCTTCGGAAATAACCTGACCGCCTGTGAGGATGGCGATGTCTTCTAACATCGCTTTTCTGCGATCACCGAATCCTGGAGCCTTAACCGCACAGGCGTTTAAAGTACCTCTAATATTATTCACTACCAATGTGGCAAGTGCTTCACCCTCCACATCCTCGGCAATAATCAGAATCGGTTTTCCCGCCTGGGCTACTTTCTCCAAAATCGGCAGCAGGTCCTTCATACTGGAAACCTTTTTTTCATAGATTAAAATATACGGATTTTCAAATACCGTAGTCATGTTCTCGCGATTGGTAACAAAATAAGGAGAAACATAACCGCGGTCGAACTGCATACCTTCTACTACTTCCAGATCAGTAACCATTGTTTTGGATTCTTCGACGGTAATAACTCCATCTTTACCTACTTTTTCCATCGCGTCAGCGATGAGGTTGCCGATTTCATTATCATTGTTAGCAGAGATTGCAGCTACCTGGGCAATCTCCGCTTTATCCTTTAACTCTTTGGATTTGTCCTTGATATAAGAAACAGCTACCTCTACGGCCTTGGCAATACCGCGTTTAATTCCCATAGGATTAATACCCGCCGCAACGCTCTTTAATCCCTCTTTGATCATACTATAGGCGAGTACGGTAGCAGTAGTTGTACCATCTCCGGCGATGTCATTCGTCTTTGTGGCTACTTCCTTTAAAAGCTGTGCACCCATATTCTCAAAAGGATCTTCAAGCTCAATTTCCTTGGCGATTGTGACTCCGTCGTTGGTCACGGTAGGTGCGCCAAACTTCTTATCAAGAATAACATTCCTGCCTTTTGGTCCTAATGTGACTTTAACAGCATTGGACATCTGTTCTACACCAGCTAATAATAGCTTCCTTGCAGACTCTTCAAATTGTAGTTGCTTTGCCATATATACACCCTCTCTTTATTTTAATATGTATAATAAAAATCCGATTGGTTTTAGCGAAAAACGCTTGTTTTTGATAAGATACAGATTCTTTTTAAAATCATCAACAAAAAAATTATTTTTTTCTGTTATATTGCGCTTAAAAACAGCTTGACTAAGCCTGAGATTTGATTAAAAAAGAGGTAATGAGCGGTAAAAAGGAACTCACACTTTATGTAGGCATTCGCTGGCAGCAAGCTGCAAGCAGATTAATTGCAGAAAAAACTGAAAATCTATTGGAAAAACTCACTCAAGCAAAGCTTGAAAAAAGTATTCCTCTGCATTGGAATTTACCCATTGCTCCATATCTGGAGAATAAAAATTCGCATACAGACCGGATTGTCACCGAAATCAAAACACGAATAACCGCCTGCAAAGATTGTATTGTTCCGATGGGATACAGCGGAGCGGCTCATCCGCTGTTGGGAGCTCCTGAATTGGAAAAAGAGCTGACGTGGTGTTTTTCCAATCCCTGGAAACATGGAATTATCGAACAGTTTAAGCAGAGTCCGTATATTATCATCCCTTACATCCCTGATATAATGCGGAAAGCTTCACTCAGGGCTTATCATAAAAATGGCTTTTCTCTTCTAGGCCTGCCCTTCAGCAACAGCCTGAACGGTATATATATGTTCGGACCATGGGAAGTTCAAACACATCTTAAGATTTTTTGCTATCAGCATATTACGCATTATAAAAAAGAGACTAAATCTACCCTTCCCTATAACCTCGATAGGCATACATCACATTTATTTATTCTCTTTGATGTACACACAGCTGAAACACATCTGGTACTGGAAGATATTATCCAAACCCTTTCAAAACGCTTTCATGTACAGTTCGCTTCATTAAAAGAAAAAACCGTGAGCCGTGCAGGCAAAAAAGAACTTACAAACTTAAGCTATAATCCGCCGCTTCCCTGTAATCCCAGGGCCAGAATATATTTAAAAAATGCATCTGCTCTTAAGACCAAAGATCCCCAAACAGAAAGCGATATCCGGAATATTCTCAAATTGATTTCTTTTAACAATCTGGATTTAACTTCTAAAAAAATCGAGCTCATACACTCTTCCGGCAAAAAAACCTTTTTAAAACCCAAGATCATTTCCGCTCATATGCCCGGTCAGGTCACCTTGCCCGGTGCAAATTTTGATGTTGTTTTTTCCGGCGGCAAATTACATGCAATTTTAAAAGGTGCTAAACAGTACACAACGGGAAGGGCCCTCGACTCATTAATCAAAACGAATAAAAGAACATATATGTATACTGCGGGGAGTATATTTTCTTTTGAAGATGAGGATAGCCGGGGATTATTGGAAAAAATATCCTGCCACCTTCCCGGTATTGCCGAGGCAAGCACAATCATCAGAGAATACTCTTATGTTGGTGATTTCCCCTATTTACTCATTACGATGGAAGTTACATATCCGGAAATCTCAAAGCTGCCTGAAATCACTCAAGTCTCCCCGTTCGAGCTCGCGGTATTGAAATTTAAAAAGCATGAAATACCTGTGCTTCACAGCCTCTACAGCGACGGCACGTGCTATCAAGTTAGTTTTAACGATCTATCTGCCATTTATAATGTTGCCGGAAGTATGTTTTATCTGCCGCTTTATGATTCCTATCTGGTTTTGGGATTCATTCCTCAGAAAAATCCCGCCGTACAAAGCATCCAACTGCGCATTGAACAAAAAAACCATGATTGCTATTTATACGCCAGTTTCTACGGCACGTATAATCATGAAGAGACGGCTTTTTATGATAATACAAAAGAGGTTTTTTGTCTTTTTGTTGGGATAAAAGATCAAATCCCCAAAAAGATACCTTTTTTTCCCCAATCCGTATTAAAGACACTTCCGACATATAATATCGCAAGTCTTACTCGCTGACAGCTCTCAGCCGGAAAGCGCTTGTACTTCGCCGGAGAACACTAATTGAGTGACCTCCACAGTGTCCGGTTTGAATTTCAACTCACCCTGTGGACCTATCCCCAAAATGGTACCCACCTCTTCTCTCACCGTACTTCCCTCATGAAACAGTATTTTGCATTTCTTACCATTTAAAAAAAGGCGTTTTTCCAACTCGCTACGCCATTCACTATAGCTTAACACGGTCTTTAGGCCGGATAAAAGCTCACACAGCAAGGCAGTTCTGTCGATTTGATGATTGAGGAACCAGGCAAGCGAAGCGGCCTGCTCTAAGCCTTGCGAAAACCCAGGCTGATTACAGTTTATACCAACTCCGATAAGAAAAAAATCTCCTTTTGCAGTGCAAAGTATTCCGGCAATTTTTTTTCCTTTAATAAGCACATCATTAGGCCACTTAATATGAGTATCAAGCGTGAACAGTTTTTCAATCGTAAGAGCTACAGCTAATCCTGTGAGCAGCGGGAGTAATGATTCTATATGGTGTATACTGCTTTTCTTCAAGATAGCAGTAAAAAGCAGGTTTTGAGCTTTTGAAGACTCCCACATCCTGCTTACGTACCTTCCACGCCCTTGGGTTTGAAAATCAGTCGTTATGACGGTACCGTGAGCACATCCCGCTGCCAGAAGAAGCTCCGCATCCTTCATGGTGGATGTAGTTTTTTCACGATAGTAAATAGGGGCGCTATTCCATGGTGAAAGATAAGGCAGCATCTGCATTACGATAGGTACTCTTTAGGCACATATTATCCGTTAAAAAGGAAACTTATAATCATGCAGGCTAAACTCCTGTTTTAATTCCAGTATCTGTTTTTGCACTCCTTCATCGACGGGCACACCTTTGTCCTTGCGAATTTGTTCCGCTTCATATTCTTTTTCACCTGCTGTATAGATGCGGTTGTGTCCGGGCATTTTTTGTGAGGAACGCAGCTGGCGCAATATGGCACCGGCTGTTTGTTTGAATTTATCGGGTTCGGTAAAGCATGAAATATCTATGGCAATAAAGAAATGACCCAGCTTATAGGTTGTTTTTTTGCCGTCTTTAAAACCGGAGAGAGCTTTCATAAAAGCACCTCCCTGAAGAGCAGCGCTTAAAATCTCAATAAAAGTAGCATATCCGTATCCTTTATACCCTCCGGTCTCTTCACCGATACCTCCCAGCGGCACTAATGCCGCTTCTCCGTTAATAAGATCCTGCAGCACCTGTTCGCCGTCGGTTTTTGAGTTTCCATTTCTATCAATAACCAATCCCTTTGGAATTTCACTACCAAGCCTGGCAAGTACTTCAATCTTTCCCCGCTGGGTAATGGAAGAAGCACAGTCAAGCACAAAAGGGAATTCCTCGTCTGTGGGTACACCCACCGTAAGCGGGTTTGTGCCCAGCATGTTTTCCACTCCAAAAGTGGGGGCAACAGACGGCCGCGCGTTCGTGCCGGTTATTCCGATCATACCCTGCTTTAAAGCCATCAGTGCATAGAAACCGGCAATGCCGTAATGGTTGGAATTGCGTACCGCCACCATACCCATACCGTACTGTTTGGCTTTATCGATTGCCATTTGCATTGATTTCCTGGCAATTACCTGCCCCATACCGTTATTTCCGTCGACTACAGCAGTGGTAGGACCCTGCTTTATGATTTTAATTGAGGTTACGGGATTAATTATACCGGCTTTGATTCTATCTATATAAATATGCTTAAAACGGCTTATACCGTGTGAATCTATGCCCCGTTTGTCGGATTCACTGAGCACTTCCGCACAGACCAGCGCGTCTTCTTTCGGCACTCCGACTTTGATAAACACATCTGTCATAAAGCTTCTTAGTATATCGAGGGCAACCCAACATATTTTTTCAGTCATACACTAAAACTCCATACCTATTTCTGAATGTGTGTGATTGTATACTTTCAATAGTTTTTTTTCAAGTAAGCCTTCAATATGCAATAATACAGACTATGTGAAAA
>CAZEPL010000017.1:0-48773 GCA_964514135.1 uncultured Spirochaetaceae bacterium
AATATAGAGTTTTTAGATATTGCTCCCCCAAAAAATCGTATGATCCCAGAAGACTTAGAAGTTAAGATAGGCGATACTCTCGGTATTATCGCTCAAACCTGGGAGGGATACACAATCGATGAAGCTGTTACAGTTGTGGGGATAGGGCAGATCAAGCTTTTAAATATGTTTGGAGTTGATATTGGTTATGTGGATCTGTCCTGTGCTCAAAAACTGATGGGTTTTGAGCACAATGAATACACTGATATTATTCTTTTCACTAAAAATAAAAATAAGGCATATACCCTGGCAGAAAACATTGCAGGAACTTTATCCGGCAGAGGAATAACGGTAACGCGAAAGCAAGATTACAAAACCGAAATGCAGTCCGCTATCCGGATCTCTACATGGCATGAAATGGGGGAATTCTTTACCGGAGTGGTGGATGGTATGATTGTGTTATTTTATGTATTTCTATTCTTCATCATACTCATTGTCGCCATTTTGATTGCCAATATGGTCATGCTCATGGGATTGGAACGATTCACAGAAATCGGAACTTTAAGAGCAATCGGATTTAGCAAACTGCATGTTATATATCTCTTTATAATTGAAATTATTATTCTCACATTATTTTTTGGAGGAGTGGGAATTATAAGTTCAACCGCTTTCATTATTTTTCTTTCATATCACGGGATAAATATCGGCATTCCATCCATGAAGTATCTCTTAGGAGATGTGTTTTATATTCAGTACTCAGTAGATTTGCTTATACCGATTATTTTTATTCTTTTAGTTTTTTCAGCCGGGGCATCCTTTTTCCCCGCCCGTAAAGCTGCAGGATTTATGCCCGTACAAAGCTTGAGAGAGGAGTAGAAAAAGATGAACATGATCATACTTATGAAAATCGCTTTAAGAAATATCATTAAAAACTGGAAAAAATCATTATTGATAGTTGCTGCTATTTTCATTTCATGTCTTATTTTCCTTATCAGCAATGCGCTTTCCAATGGTGCTGAGGAACAGATAATTTCTGGTTATATCTCCAATCATTCAGGATACATTATGCTGCTTTGGAAGAGTGCTCATGATACCAATCCAGACTCACCGGAACGTCTTTATGCATCTAAATTTGATCCTGATAAAGAAATCGCGTACAAACTCACTCAAAATAGACTTAATGAGTTTCTTACCTCACATACCCAAGATGTTAAATCATTTTTTCACGCTTAGCGCGTTTTGGATTCATTGATTTTGCTGATAAAATCGAGCGCGTTTGTGTAACAGGTATATCACAGGCACACCAAGACTTTTTGGTTTCACAGCGTAATCTTTTAGTGGCGGAAGGTTCATTTGATATTCATACTGGTCCGCACATCATTATTAACCAAGATATATTAAAAAAATATAATCTTAACATAGGTGACTGGATTCTCATCGATTGTAAAACAATCTATGGTGCTTGGAATCCATTGGATTTCAAAATTGTCGGCACATACAAAAACAGAGCACCGTGGGATAACTGGCTTGTCTTTATGTCAAAGCAAAATGCACGTCTGCTTTTTGCCGCGGATGAGGAGATGTGGGATGTGGCGCAGATTATACTTCATACGCGGAAAGAAAATAAACGCTTAGCTCAGGAACTTAATGAATATCTTAATAAAGAAAGCGCGTTATTACTGGCCGAACCCTATGAAGAAGCATGTACATTCCTCATGAACCTATCCGGTAATTTTCGGGTTATGTATATTATCTTTGTTTTTTTTCTGATTTTTATTATCGCCTTGGGAATACGCTCAACAGTACGGATGAACATTTTTGAGCGCAGACAAGAGTTTGGCACCCTAAGAGCAATTGGCTATCCTAAATTCATTACGTTCCTCATTCTTTTTTTCGAACTATTATTTTTATCACTTTTTGCTTTAGCTGCAGCCACCCTTATTTCACTGAGTATAATTGCCATCTTCGCTATACAGGGAATATATGTGGGATCTGGTCCTATGAGCTATATGTACGGCGGAGATCATATTTATCCTTTTTTAAATTTTATTGATGTAGTCTTTACTCTCTTTATAATCACAGTCCTTTCACTATTCGCTCCGCTAAAACCGGCTCTAAACTTAAACATGCAAAGGATAACAGATATTCTTCATAAGCGGCAAAAGAAAATAATTGTGAGTCTGGCTTTTCTAAAACATATGATTAGCCGAAAAGCAGCAGGAAAAAAATGATAAGATTATTTTGTTTTTGTTTTCTTGTATTACTATGTTTCTCACTTTGGCCGGAGAATTTTTCGCTTAGCGGCTCTGTTACAGGAAAACTTATTACTTCTATATTTAACAAAAACTCAAGCCTCTTAACTTCAAACTACGAGTATGAAATAGACAATTACCTGTTAGGTAATTTTGAGCTGACATTTTTACCTCAAGAGAAATCTTTTGCATATTATAATCTGGACTGTAAGATTGCAGGTATGGCAGATAGTAAATCGCAAGATATTATTCAATCTATCAAGGCTATCATCAACGAAGCATATCTTAGTCTTAGACTTAGCGAATATCTCTTTCTTAACATAGGAAAAAAACGAATTGTTTGGGGAGTTGCTTATTTTGAAAATCCTAGCGACTTTATAAATCCAGTAAAAGATCCTGTTGATCCGGATGCAGAAAAGAGGGGAGTTTACTGTACTGAATTAGAATTAATCTTTGATATTTTAAGTATTAATCAAGTTGTAGTCCTCTATGATGATTTAAACTATTTCGGATATGGAACAAAACTATCAACTTCAGCGCTTATTCCGGCGACAGATATAAATATTGCGTACTATTACTCACTCAATAAACTGCACAATATTGGTTTTTCCGTAGATACTACTCCATTCGGAGATTCTTCAATTCCAGTACTAAACGAACTTGCGCTCTACTGTTAGATCGGAATGCATCAAACTTCCGAATACTATGAAATATATATCGATCCAATATCTGGAATGCCTGCAACCAGACAAAAATCCGATTCGGATAACTTTTACTTTCATATTGTGGGCGGTTTACGAATGATTATACCGTACTTACAGACATTTATTACTGCTGAATATATTTACCGTGAAGATGGTTATTCAAGTGATGAATTTAAAAACATAATTAAGGCAGGTCAGGTTTTTTTCATAGATTATTATGCTTCCAAGCAAGGGCGCCATACACTGGCAGTGAGTATAACTCAACCACAACTTTCCAGCTATTTTTGGGAATTTACCGATACATTAGCTTTTACTACCGTCTGGATTATTAATCTTTACGATCTTAGCTCTCTGCTGCACGTGGAACTGGAAAGCAGCCTTATTCCAGGTGTAAGTATTACACTTTCGGGTGGGGTCAACTTTGGTGCTTTAAATTCTGAGTTTGGTATTATGCCGCGTTCCTGGTTTATTGGCGGCCAGGTTACACTATGTTTTTAAAAATAGTGTTAGTAATTCTCATTATTAAGGTTAGATAAGGCACAAATTTAAAATGCGGAAATAGCTGTCTGTCCCCTTGACTTTTACATGTTTTTTTACTATTTTAATCTGCACATATAAGCCACCTTAGCTCAGCTGGTAGAGCGCGTGACTTGTAATCTCGAGGTTGTCGGTTCGAGTCCGACAGGTGGCTTTGGATACGGGGAGGTTCCCGAGCGGTCAAAGGGGGCAGACTGTAAATCTGTTGGCTAAGCCTTCGAAGGTTCGAATCCTTCTCTCCCCATATTTTATATAATAAAGGTAAGGAAGAACTCATCTTGGATACAACCTTTATAAATAAGGGTTTACAATTTAGTTGCTCTCGTTGTTCCAGCTGTTGCCGGCATACGACGGGATATGTATTCCTGTCGGAAAAAGATATCGCTCATTTATTAAGCGTAACAAAATTAGATAAAACCCACTTTTTAAAAAAATACTGCAGAATTGTAAGTGTCAATGGCCTTTACAGGCTTAGCTTAAGAGAAAAAGCCAATTATGACTGTATTTTCTGGTTTGACGGTAAATGCACGGTATATAAAAACAGGCCTTTACAATGTAAAAGTTATCCGTTCTGGAGTTCCATTTTAAGCTCACATACTACCTGGATAGAACAAAAAAGAGTATGTCCGGGTATTGGCAAAGGTGTTTTTCATAATAAAAGAAAAATTGAGAGCTTGTTGAAAAAGAGGTTAAAGGAAAGATTTATAGAATTACTTCCGCATAATGTCGCAACATACATCGAAGATGTCGACAAAATAAAATCTCATGGATAGTACATGTAACTGTATTATTGAATTAACAAAAGATGAACTCATTCAGCTTTTTCTTTTATTAAAGAATGCCTCAAATGATAATGAAAGATTAATACCGCTCTTTTCAAAAATAGAAAAAAAGGCTTTTAAATTGCTTACAATCGATGAAATCGAAAATGTGCACAAAAAATAATTTACCTTTGTTTTGTGCAAAAAAAATATGTATATTTATACAGGAAATTGCTAAAATCAAAAAATTACTATATTTTTTATAGGTGAAAATTGTTATTCTTTTTATTATAAGAAGTTAGCAATTTCCTTTTAGGGAGCTTTTTGCAAAAATGTCATTTTTGCAAAAAGCTCTATACTTAAGCAATTTTTTCATGTATTGCGGTAAACTGCAATTAATCATTGTCATAATTTTTGTAAAAATAACAAAAATTACGCCAATGATATTATATAGGTCTATTATGAAAATCTGGAGATTACCGTTTATTATAATTATCCTCATTGTTTTTCTGGCTGTAATCACAATTGGCCTTATCAGTGCTGTTACAATACTGAATAGTCCGCACCAGGATATTGTAGCGGATGGTATGCTTTTCTCCATACAAAAAGGGGAAAGTACTGAGAGTATTATTTCTCGCTTGGAACAGCAAAAACTTATCAGATCCGGATTGCTTTTAAGACTCATTTCAAAATTATACCAAACAGAAAGATCGTTTAAAAGCGGTGTATACCGTATTACACCGGAACTTACTACGCTCGATATCCACAATTTACTTGTATCGGGAAACCAAGACCTGCTACGCATCACAATTCCGGAAGGTTGGAGCAGATCGCAAATCGCCGCTGCATTGGAAGAACAAGGTTTGACCACCAGCAACGAATTTCTTAAGGCTACTGAAGCGGATAAGCTGTTAAAAGCATTTGCCATACCGTCACAAAACGTAGAAGGTTATCTTTTTCCTGATACCTATTTTTTACCGAGAGAAATAACTGCTCAAAATATTGCACAAATAATGGTTAAAACCTTTTTTATAAAACTTAATGAGCTGGATTCGGCTTATAAAAACCTTTCTCCTTTAGAATTGCATAAAAAGATAATTCTCGCATCTATTGTTGAAAAAGAGTACAGGCTCAAAGACGAAGCTTCACTTATTGCCTCTGTTTTTTATAACCGTTTAACCAGAAACATCAGGCTTGAATCGTGTGCAACAATCGGATTTATTAAAACTGAGATTTTGGGACAACCGCATGCAGAACGGCTTTGGGACATCGATTTGCAGATACCTTCACCTTATAATACGTATCAAAACTACGGACTCCCTCCGGGTCCAATCAGCAACCCGGGCTTTATAGCATTATCTGCAGTGTTTTCACCTGCAGATACAGAATATTTATATTTTGTTTTGGAGGATAAAAATAACGGAAAACACCATTTTTCGGTAAATTTTACTGAACATGTATCTGCAAAGAATTACTATTTAAAATATTAAAAGGTCTCTTTAAGGGGTTGAAAATATAAATGCTCATTCCTGAACATATTATTGATCAGATCTCTACTCGTATAAATATTGTCGATCTTATTAATGAATATGTGCGTCTTACCAAAAAAGGAACACGGTATTGGGGTTTATGCCCATTCCATACGGAAAAAACTCCCTCATTTTGTGTTACCCCTGAAAAACAGGTTTTTTACTGCTTCGGCTGTCATAAAGGAGGCAGCATATATACCTTTATTATGGAAACAGAAAAACTTTCTTTTACAGAAGCTGCTCACTTTCTTGCTAAAAGAAGCGGAATCGCTTTAGAAACCCTCATGAGCTCTCAAAAGCAGCTAAAAAATGCCGTAAAACGCGACGCCTACATTGAGCTGCATGAAAAAATAACAAACAGCTTCCATCACATTCTTATGCAACATGAAGAAGCAGCACACGCCCGTTCTTATCTGGAGAAAAGAGGCATTATTTCACAGACACAAAGTACTTTTCAAATAGGGTACGCACCGAATTATAGGACCTGGCTCTACTCATTTTTACTAAAGAAAAATTATTCCGAAGATTTTCTTAAAAAGAGCGGTTTATTTTCCAGAGGTAACAGCTCATATTTCTATAATCGAATTATCTTTCCAATCTATAATTTAAAAAACGAGATACTCGCATTCGGAGGCAGAAATCTCGGGGAGTTTGGACCAAAGTATCTTAACTCGCCTGAAACAAGTTATTTTCATAAAGGTGATAATTTATATGGTATTCAACTCGCACTCCCACACATAAAAGAACAGAAATCTTTTATTTTGGTTGAAGGGTATGTGGATGTACTGGCTTTATATCAAGCGGGAATCAAGCATGTTATTGCACCTCTGGGGACCGCTCTTACGGAGCACCAAGCCAAAATTCTTAAGCGATACGTTGATAAAGGTTATCTGCTCTTTGATTCCGACGAAGCGGGAATGAAAGCCACACTACGTTCAATCGAGCTATTGGAAAATAATGATATTCAAGTTGAGATATTCGAACTTGCAGACGGATTAGATCCCGCAGATATAATCTTGCAAAAAGATGGATTTAATACATTGCATAAACTGTTAAAATCTCCTATAAATAGCTTTCAATATATTATTAAAAAAGCTCTCGGGCTGTTTGATGTTACGACACCTCATGGAAAGGAGAGGGTATTTAACTATATTTTTCCTCATCTAAGGAGAATACAATCACAAGTAAAACAGTATAGCTCCATTGAAATATTGGCAGACGCAATAAAAGTCGATAAGGATGCCATATGGTCTGATTTTATACAAGGAAAAACCACAAGCTATTATACGGGAAATATTAAGAAAACAAAAAATAAAGAAAAAATATCAATTGAACTATTCTTGATGCTCGCAGTATCAATTTTTAGACAATACTTACCGAAAGTAAGAAGTGTACTCTCTTTAGAAGATATGGAAGATGATGCGGCACGTAAACTCTATATTGCTTTAGAAGAATGCTTTAGAAATGAAGAAAAATCGGTGGATGCGTTATTAGAAAAAATTGACGATGTACATATAAAAGAATTATTATTAAACAAGATCTCATCGGAAGAATACATGCTCAATCAGGATAAACTTATTCAAGACAGCGTGATGCGAATTAAACAAAAAAGCCTTGAAAAGAAGCGTGACTTAATAGTAAAACAACTTAAAGAATATGAAAAGAGTGAGAGCAGTTTTGTGAATATCAGAGAATTAGAATTGGAAAAAATGTTTTTAGACGAGGAACTACAAAAGATTAAGGTAATGTAAGATGTCAGATTTGAAGAACGATCCAGCAGTAATAAAATTACTCAAATATGCAAAACAGAAGAAAAGTATAAGCTATGATGAAGTTAACGATTTTCTGCCTGATTACATTGTGAATACGGATAAAATAGAGGAAGTATTGGTGTTAATAGAAAATAATAATATTAAATTGGCCGAAGAAGACATTTCTTTGCAACTGGAAGATGAAGAACCGGAAAAAATCGATAAAAAGAAGAAAAAAGTACTCTATAGTGAAGGAAAAGAAAGCTCAATTGATGATCCGATCCGCCTCTATTTAAGAGAAATCGGAAAAGAAAATCTCCTCACAGCCGAACAAGAGGTTATACTCTCGAAAAAAATGGAAGAAGGTGAAAATATCATTAAAAGTGTGGTCGTCTCGTCCAATGGTCTTATAAATGATTTTTTTAAGATCAGCTTAAAAACAATTTCAAAAAAAGATCCGCGGGAAATGAACATTTCAAAAAAAGAAGTTTCAGAAATATTGGCTGAACGCAAACGATTAAATCTCTTTTACAGAGAATACATAAGAGACGTTTTCCCCCTATTAAAACAACATATTGAATTAAAAAAGAACCTCGAAGAAGAAAATAATGATATTTTTAATAACACAGAGTTAATCAAAGGCCGTAAGGAGCTGTTAAAGCATTTAAAAAAAATTGAGTACCGACAAGAGGAGATAAATGCCTTTGCGGATAAATATATGACTGCAGCGCGAAAAATAAAGACCATCCAGAAGGATAAGAAAAAGATTGAAAAACGTCTTATGGTCTCCGATATACAGGATTTTAAAAATCTAACAAGAGGCTTAGCTAAAAAAGGCGAATGTGAAAAAATAGAGAAAAAACTGAATCTGCCGGCTGATAAAGTAAAAGATCTTATTCGAAATATACAACTTATAGAGAAGAAAATTCAAAATATCGAAATTGAATTTGAAGATATAATCTATACTATCTTAGAAAAAGCCAAAGAAGTAGAACACGGAAAGATAATGATGAAAAATGCAAAAGATAAGCTTATAAAAGCTAATCTTCGCCTGGTAGTAAGTATTGCGAAAAAATATACCAACAGGGGGCTGCATTTCTTCGATCTGGTACAAGAAGGAAATATAGGTTTGATTAAAGCTGTTGAAAAATTTGAATACCGTAAAGGCTATAAATTCTCAACCTATGCCACATGGTGGATACGGCAGGCAATTACCAGATCAATTTCCGATCAAGCAAGAACTATCAGAGTACCGGTCCATATGATCGAACAAATAAATAAAGTTATGCGTGAATCAAGGCAGCTGATGCAGGTATTAGGACGCGAGCCATCCGATGATGAGATCGCGGAACACTTGGGCTGGTCAATCGTACGTGTTAAGTCTGTAAAAAATGTAGCGCGTGAACCGATATCACTCGAAACTCCCATAGGAGAGGAAGAGGATTCGCTGCTGGGAGACTTTATTGAAGATAAAGACATAGAAAACCCTGCCAGCCAAACCGCTTTTCGCATCCTTCAGCAACAGCTGCATAGTGTACTTACTTCCTTACCTCCAAGAGAACAGGAAGTTTTAAAAATGAGATTTGGTTTGGTTGACGGTTATTCGTTGACATTGGAAGAAGTCGGATTACATTTTAATGTTACAAGAGAACGGATTCGTCAAATCGAAGCTAAAGCTTTAAGAAGATTAAGGCATCCTAAAAAGAGCAGACGCTTAAAAGATTATTTAGATTATTAAGGGGTAAGATATGATTAGTGAAGTATTTGATAAACTGCAATCTCTACAAGAGATTCTTTCTAAAAAATGTGAAATTGAGGAGGAAGTCTCAGAAATCCCCAAACTTATTAATACAAAACTTGAGCTTCTTGACCGCTTAAAAAAATCGTATGGTGATAAAAACAAAATTCACGGTGATATTAAGAATCGTATAAAAGATTACAAACAGAGAATGGCCGAAGCAGAGCGGGAACGAGAGAAATATGAACAACAAATGGATAAAATTAAAACACAGCGTGAATATGAGGCACTCGACAAGCAAATAAAGGATATAACCGCCAAAGAACAAGATTTTCGCAAGGAAATACAAAAATTAGAGAACCAGTTAACTGAGATTGCAACTACCTTAGGGAAAGAAAATCTCATGATTCAGAAGCAGGAAGATGAGGTAAAATCCGAACAGGTAAGAGTGAAACAAGAAATTAAAGAAAAACAAAAATTATTAAAGAATTTAGAAAAAGAAGAAACTAAAATTACACCTGGCCTCGATGAAGATATTCTGTTTAAATTCGAAAGAATAATAAGAAGTAAAGCCGGAATTGGTATTGTAGCCATTAGAAATGGTATCTGTACCGGATGCAACATCATACTCACACCTCAATTTGTTAATAACGTTAAACTCGGTGATGGTATTATGTTTTGTCCTGAGTGTTCTCGAATCCTCTTTTTTCCTGTAAGCGAAAAAACAGATGAAGATGAACTTGCGGATAATGAAGAAGAAGACGATAATGAAGAAAACACAAATGATAGCGAAATTGATTCCGACAGCGATGATGAGAGTGATGAATAAATAATATCATATAATTTACAATGAAGACAGGTTACATCACCGCTAAAAGGTATTGATCCTTTAGAGGAAAGTCCGGGCTCCGCAGAGCATGATGCCGGGTAACAACCGGGCCTGATTACCCGACCACTAAATGCCTTTGATGTTGCTAAATATTCGTTTAGATATATTTAAAGGCATTTAGTGGTCGGGTGGTCGGGACAGAAAGTGTCACAGAAAATATACCGCCTAAAAGGTTTTCTTCCTTAAGAAAATCTTAAAAGGTAAGGGTGAAAAGGTGAGGTAAGAGCTCACCGCTTTATTGGCAACAATAAAGGCACGACAAACCTCATCAGGAGCAAAGCCAAATAGCAGGAGGCTGCTCGCCTTAAAACCTGCGGGTAGGCTGCATAAAGCTTATGCAGTAATGCATAAGCTCAGATAGATGGTGATATAATACAGAACCCGGCTTATTAACCTGTCTTTTTTTATATAAATACAACAGAGCTTCTTGCAAAAATAACATTTTTGCAAGAAGTTCCTTAAATGGAAATTGCTAAATTATTATGGAATAAAGAATAAAAATTTTACTAACTTAATATATTTTGATTTTTGCAATTTCCTAAACAGATTGACTTTTTCTCTTAAGTTAATTTAAAATGAATATAAGCGGTTTACTATGATACTCAATTATGAACGTTATCAGATCAGATCTCAGAAAAAAAGAAAGAAATTTTTTTTTATTTTATTAATTTTCATTTTCCTTACTGCCCTTATTATAGGTTTATTCTTTTTATTACAGACACCGGAAAATCCTGTAGTTTTAAGTGAGATTATAAATCCCAATCAAGATCTTACCACACTCTGGGAAAACAGGTATTATGATAAAATCATATTTATCTGTGATTATAATCTGAAACAAAGGCCTTTGGACGAATACTATCTAATTTACCGTGGATTTTCATATTTTCATAAAGGAAAAGATATTTATGACGCTGTTATCGAACTTTTTCAACAGTATTTTAATTTAAATTCTAAAGAGATAGACTTAAACAGTTATCTATACATTGCCGAAAAACATAAAGATAAATTAAGCAGTTTAATCCAGGTACTGCATACTATCTATACAGATAATCAATTACACAATTATCCATATTTCAAAAATTTTTCTGATAATACCACCAATATAGAAAAATTAAATCTATTTTTAATAGCATGCATCTCACTTTTCGATGAAAGTATTATTTCTTTACGCAGAGCATTGCTTATCGAACATATAGGAATAAAGCATCAGATTTATTATATCCTTGGTAAAACATACTTTTTAAAAGGCAAAAGCTTTCTTTCTTTAAGCATTAAATATTTAGAGCTGGCATTCGAATCCGGCAATAAGGAATATGATCTCTATGAATACTTGGCTGCCGCATATGAGATCGATAATAAAATTGATAAAGCTGTTCAATTTCTGGAGGATGCTTATAGTCAAAAACCGTTAGATATCTATTTATATTATTTAGCTAAATATAATTGGAAATTAGCTGACTTTAAGAGCGCCGAGGAGTATCTTGACAATATTATAAATAAAACAAAGGATAAAGAGCTTTTATTTGAATGTAAGTTATTGCTAGGAAATGTTTATTTTGATAAAAAGGAATATAGCAAAGCAAAAGAGTTGTATGACACTATATTAGAGGAATTTGACAATTCTGCCGAAGCTCATTTTCGTTTAGCTTTAATATATGAGCAATTAGGAGATTATGCAAAATACCGTTCTGAATTAAGAAAGGCATATACATTAAATCCTAACTTTGAAGACGTACGAAGCCGTCTGTATAACTAATAAAGGAAATAGTAGGGAGGCCTAATTTTATGGGTGTAAGAGATTTTTTTAACAACTTCTCAACAGACATTGGAATTGATTTGGGAACTTGTACTACTTTAATACATGTAAAAGGAAAAGGAATAATTTTATTTGAACCTTCTGTTGTAGCTATTGAGAGAGGTACAAAAAAAGTTGTTGCTGTGGGATCGGAAGCAAAAAAAATGTTATGGAAGACGCCGGGAAAAATTATTGTAATTAGACCGATGAGAGACGGAGTAATTGCTGATTTTGAGACAACAGAAAAAATGATTCGCAGTTTTATCGGCAAAGTTATGCCGAAAAAGTTGTTTATTAAACCACGGATGGTTATCGGAATTCCAACATGCATTACCGAAGTGGAAAAGAGAGCGGTAAGAGAAAGTGCCGAACAAGCAGGAGCACGGGAAGTTGTGCTTATAGAAGAATCCATGGCCGCCGCAATCGGTGCCAATATACCCATTCTTGAACCGGCAGGTAATATGATCTGTGACATCGGAGGAGGAACAACCGAAATATCCGTCATCTCATTAGGCGGTATGGTAGTGTCGAATGCTATTAGAGTAGGCGGAGATGAGTTTGACGAAGCCATTATAAAGCATGTACGCAGCGTTCATAATCTTATTATTGGGGAACAAACTGCCGAAAATCTTAAAATAACAATAGGAAATGCTTCTCCTGATAAAAAAATCGAAAAAATGGAAATAAAAGGGACCGATGCTATAACTGGTCTTCCGCGAAGATTAGAGATGGATTCAGTTGAAGTGAGAGAAGCTCTCCAAGAACCCCTTACCACGGTTATCGATGAGATTAAAAAAACTTTGGGACAGACACCTCCTGAACTCGCTGCTGATATTATAGAAAGAGGAATAGTTATGACTGGCGGCGGATCGTTATTAAAAGGCTTACCTAAGCTAATTTCCAAAGAGTGTGGTGTACCGGTAATCCTCGCAGAAGATCCTCTCTATTGTGTAGCGCGCGGTGCAGGAAAATTCTTCGAGAGCTTGAAAGAATCAAGTGAAAAAATATACAACATAAAGAAATAGAGTTGCTCATCGGATGTTAAAATTTAAGGGTTTCATTCGCAAAAATAAGAATATTGTAACTCTTTTTATTCTATTAATCATTTCAAGTTGTATGATCATCTTTGCTAAAACAGACGTCATGTCAGCACCGAACAGAATTGGCATGTCTTTCTTCGCTTTTTTCCAAAATAGCACAGGCTCGGTTGCAAAATGGTTTTCCAATATAATTAATTCTATCGGTAAAGTGGAAGAGTTAAAACAGGAATTAAAACAAGCCGAAGAAGAATTGCTTCAGTATAAACGAATTTCACGTGACATTATCGATCTGCGTAAAGAAAATGAGGAGCTTAAGCAAGAGTTGGAATTATTACAAGATATTGATTTTGAATATATTGCAGCCGAAATAATCGCATGGAATACCGAACATAACTTTTCTACCGTAACAATTAATAAAGGACAGTTATCAGGTATTGAAAAAAATATGCCCGTTATTGCCTTTCAAGGCGGACTTCAAGGTCTGGTCGGTAAAATTATCTCTGTGGGTCTCAATTCAGCGACTATCCTTACTTTAGCAGATGCTTCCTCTTATGTATCATCCCGCTTCCAAGATTCGGATTATGTGGGACTCATAAACGGTAGAGGTGTGAACTCCGAATATCTGCTCATGAGCGGTGTCAAAAAACACGCAGCTTCAGAAATTCAGTATGGGGATATCATAGAATCATCAGGATTAGGTGGGCTCTATCCCAAAGGAATAGCCATCGGCCGCTACAGGAAAATACAGGCCAAGGAATATGATACTACACTGAAATTTGAAATTGAACCGGTGATTGATTTTTCCCGGCTGGAATATGTCTATATATTAAAGGTTACAGACTAGCTATGGATAAAGGTTTTAAACTTATTATGCTTTCTCTCCTTTTATTATTCATTGCTCTTTTGCTGCAATCTACATTTTTCGAACTTTTAAAGATACATAATGTAAAGCCGGATATAAGCCTTATCGTACTTATATTTATTGCAACGCGGAAAGGCATTATGCCCGGACAGGTGTGTGGATTCTTTCTGGGCCTGCTCCAGGCCTTTTTCAGTGGGATCGCTACGGGTTTTTTTGCTCTTACTAAAACTATCATAGGTTTTGTTTTCGGGCTCACTGAGGGAACTATCTCCGTATCTTTCTTTATTATCCCCTTTTTATTGGCAGGTGCCGCTACGATCATGAAAGGTATAATTAGTGGTCTTGTACACATTATTTTTGCTATTCCGGCTCCGGATATCTGGGTCTTCATCCTCAATGTGTGTATTGAAACTGTTTACAATGCGGTGTTAGCTCCTATTATTTTTTTACTATTGCGTAATATAAGATTTCTAAAACCCGAAAAATCAGAGGTATACTGATGTTTACGGAAGGTTCCTCTTCTTCAAATTCAAATGAGTTTAGAACAAGAATAAAATCTCTTGCCGTATTAATTTTCATTTTCTTTTTTATTTTGACCTTCGCGCTGTTTAATTTACAAATAATCAGGGGAAGGGAATACCTCAAAAAAGTTAAAACAGAGGTTGGGAGGAAAAGGACTATTCTAACACAGCGGGGTGAGATCTACGATAGAAATTATGATGTTCCGCTCGTCATAAATATAGAGACATATACCATTGCCATAATTCCGGGAGCAGTACCTGAAATTGAAATAGAAGATATATTCAACAGACTGGAAGATTTTTTAAAATTAAAAAGAGGTTATATAAAAGATAAAATACCAAAGAGTTATTACCATTTATATCAACCAGTTGAAATAAAGACCGATGTATCATTCGAAACAATATCATATCTCGCCGAGCATATAGACGAATTTCCCGGTGTAACATGGACAACATCCTTAAAAAGAACATATTTGGAAACAGCCTCTTTTTCTCATATCCTAGGTTATATCGGAGATATCGATATGAAGGAGCTGCAGATACTGGCAAATGAAGGCTATGAAGCAGGGATGCAGCTCGGAAAAACAGGAATTGAAAAACAATACGATCGTATTTTAAGAGGTAAAGACGGAAAAATTTTAAGGATAGTGGATGTGAGAGAAAAGCAGATTACCGAACAGATTGAGGATGAGATACCGCCTGAATTAGGTGAACATGTAGTATTGACAATAGATAAAAAGATTCAAAAACTCTGCCAAGACACCCTGGGAACGCACAAGGGTGCCGTCATTGTGTTAAAACCCCATACCGGGGAAGTTCTGGCCATGGTTTCCTATCCCTATTTTGATCAAAACCTGTTTTATACCAAGAATTATTATAACAATCTAAGGGTAAATCCGGATAGACCCCTTATAAATCGCACAATTCATGAATATATGCCGGCTTCCGTCTTTAAAATAATTATGACTGCCGCCATTCTGGAAGAAAATGCCATTCATCCCTCAAATACAGTCTATTGTTCGGGCAGGATATATTATGGTGACCGTTACTTTCACTGCTGGCTGCGTTCCGGCCACGGTGCCATGAACCTTTTTAACGGGTTTACCAATTCATGCAACATCTATTTCATGACTGTGGGAAGAGATTATCTCGGAGTAGATAAAATAGTCAAATACGCCCGTGAATTTAATCTCGGTAAACTCACGGGAATTGATATCCCCGGGGAATTAGAGGGTTTTATTCCCACTCCGGAATGGAAGGAAGACAGGGAGAACATGATCTGGCTTCCGGGCGATACTATGAATCTTTCCATAGGTCAAGGATATATTCAGGCTACGCCGTTACAAATGGCGAATGTGATTGCTATGGTTGTTAATAATGGAACCATCTATAAACCATTTCTCCTAAAAGAAACCAGAGACCCTCATACGGGAGATATCATTTCCAGAACCAGTCCTGAAGTTCTGCAAAAAACAACTGTTATAAAGCCGAGTACATTCGAGTATATTCAGAGAGCAATGCGCAATGTTGTTGAAAACGGAACAGCTCGTTATGCGGTTTATACAAAATCAGTAAAAATTGCAGGCAAGACAGGAACAAGCCAAATAGGCCCTCATGCTGAAGACAGAACAAACGAATGGTTTGCCGCCTATGCTCCATATAACGCAGCGGATCCCGAGCAGCAGGTGGTGGTTGTGGTTATAGTTGAATATGTTCCAAAAGGGGAGTGGTGGGCTGCCATAATGTCTAATTATATTTTTCACGGTATCTTTACCCAAAAAAGTTATAAGGAAGTCGCTATGGAGTTCGGATCACTGCATAGGGACTTAGGAGAATAGTATTTTGAGACGGGGATCCTTTTTTAATATTGATATATACATTTTAATCTCTACAATTATTCTGCTTTTTATCGGTGTTTTGTTTATCTTTTCCAGCAATACCTCTGTTGTAAATGTACTAAACACCAGCGAATACATCAAACAGATTGTATGGATTCTCATAGGTATTCCCATCCTGATATTTTTTTCACTCTACAATTACCAGTATTTTAAAAACATTGCCCATTTTATCTATATTGCTGCAATTATTCTCTTAATTGTTACCCGCATTTTTGGAGAAGAAGTGAACGGTGCAATATCGTGGCTGCGCTTTGGCAGCTTTATCGGAATACAGATCTCGGAATTTTCAAAAATAGCCGTAATTCTTTTTTTTAGCGCCTATTTATCAATAATAGGTCAAAAGATTCGCCAACTACCATATTTTCTCTTAGGATTTTTAATCTGTCTGGTTCCCATGATGCTGGTCATCATTCAACCCGATTTAGGAACAGCAGCTGTGTATATCCCGATCTTTTTAGCTATGGCCTGGGCATCCGGAGCCAAAAAAAAGCATATTGTATTTATTGTCCTTGCCGGGTTTTTTATGATATCAATTTTCATTATTCCGCACCTGCAGCAGTATTTTCCTTCCCTGAGAACCCCGCTGCTTCAAATCTTTACGGAATCCGGTTATACCCTAGCATTCACAGGAATAATCTCACTCATCGTCGTTATCTCCGCAGTAGGGTATTATTTTTTAAAGACCCACTATTTTTATTGGATTTATTATTCAGGTTTTATGTTTATTACCGCCTCTTTAGGCGCGCTTGTGATGCAGCATATTATTAAATTAAGGGAGAAACAGATTAAACGTCTGATAATCTTTCTTGATCCTCAGATTGATCCTAAAGGTGACGGATGGAATATCATCGAATCGGTTATGGCAATTGGTTCAGGAGGATTTACAGGCAAGGGCTTCCGCATGGGTATCTTAAGTCAATCCCAATACATCCCACAACAGAGCACGGATTTTATCTATTCTATTATATCTGAAGAATGGGGTTTCGTGGGAGGTCTTTTTATTCTCATTCTATTTCTTGTCATACTCACACGGGCTATAAAAATTATTTACAACTCACGGGATTCATACGCCCACTATATTGGAGTAGGAATTATTGGCATGATCTTTTTCCATGTTGTGATTAATATTGGAATGACTATGGGAATCATGCCTATAACAGGTATTCCTCTGTTTTTTATCTCCTACGGCGGCTCATCACTTATAACCGGACTTATTGCCATCGGTATCCTGATAAATATTCATTATAGACGCTATTATTAACACCATGCAGCAGATTAACCCCGAGATTGATTTAAAGACCGTTCTCCTCAGCGTAGAAAAACCGGGAAGATACACCGGAGGAGAGTATGGAATAATTAAAAAATCCGATAATGCCCGGCTTAAGGTAGCGGTTTCTTTTCCGGATCTCTATGAAATAGGGATGTCCAATCAAGCGGTTAAAATAATTTACCATATCCTTAATAGCATAGAAGGAGTGGTATGTGAACGTGTTTTTGCTCCCGCCCCTGATTTTGAAGCAGAGCTTAGAACTCGTGCGCTTCCTCTCTATACTTTAGAGAGCGGCACCCCTCTTGCCCAATTTGATATTATTGCTTTCTCCGTAGGTTATGAACTGACAATCACCAATGTATTAAATATACTGGATTTGGGCGGAATCAATGTTTTAAAAGAAAAAAGAGCACAAAACCAACCTATTATTTTAGCCGGAGGACCTGCAGTAACCAATCCCGCTCCCTTTAAAGATTTTTTTGATTGTATTTTTTTAGGAGAAGCAGAGGAATGGCTGTATACAAGCTTTTCCCGGCTAGCGGAACTAAAAAAACAAGGCGGTTCCAAGCTTGATCTATTATCTCACCTTATCTCCTATCACTCTGTTTGGAGCCCTGACAAAACAACAAACACAAAAAGGTCTATTCTGCCTGCATTCAGCGACAGATCGGTGTGCTCTTGTTTTCCCATACCGAATATCAAAACAGTTCAGGATCATGGTGTGGTTGAAATTATGCGCGGATGCCCCAATGGCTGCCGTTTTTGTCATGCGTCATATTATTACCGCCCGCAAAGAGTTAAATCGCTATCACGTATCGTTCACCAGGTAGCGGAGCTCATTTTCAGTTGCGGTTATAAAGAGATTACACTTGCTTCTCTTTCTTCAGGTGATTTTCCTGAGCTTAATACGTTAGTGAAGCTGCTGCATGATTCTTACAGCAAATTCGGTGTTTCTTTTTCCCTGCCTTCCTTAAGGATCGATTCACTTGTTTTAAGCTTATTTAAAGAGCTGGCAACAGTAAGAAAAAGTGGTCTGACGTTTGCAATTGAATCCGCTCTTATCAAAGGACAACAGAGTATTAATAAATATATACCTTATGAAAAAACCAGAGAAATGCTCTCTGAAGCGAAAAATATGGGCTGGAAACAAGCAAAGTTCTATTTTATGATAGGTCTGCCCGGATATATTGATCGAGACGAGTCGGCAGATATTATTGATTATATAACTCGCTTACAACAAGAAACCGGTATGTATTTACATATCAATTTCTCTACGTTCGTACCGAAACCGCATACCCCGTTTCAATGGGAGAGGCAGCTGCGTGAAGAAATCGCTTTTTCACGTATTATTTCCATAAAAAAGGCCTTAAAAAGAAAGCCAATAAAAATATCTTATCATTCACCGTACCAATCCTTTCTCGAAGGTATGATTGCTCGAGGTGATGAAAGAATAGGAGACCTCATTATTGAGGCCTTTCATAAAGGCGCGAGGCTCGACGCCTGGGAAGATTACTATAAAAGAGATCTCTGGAAACAGATCTGCGGTTCGGCTGTTTTTGATGTTGAGCATGAAACATATCGCAAACGAAACAAACATGAAAAATTACCTTGGTATAACATCTCATTAGGAAATTCTCAAGCTTATCTTAAGCTGGAAAATATTAAAGCTCATAAATTTGAAATGAGTCCTCCCTGTAGTGATCCCTGCCCGGCTTCATGCGGGATTTGCAATAAAAATATAAAAATCGATAAAAAACCCGCTTCCGTTCCAACTTTGATTCCACACGCTCATACATTCTTAACTTACGAAAATCCTTTAAGTCGTATACTTTTTTGTTTTTTAAAAAAAGGAAAAGCCGTGTTTTTATCACATCTTGATCTTGTTCGTATTTTTGAGCGTTCGTTTTTACGTGCTGGTTATATAGCCAAAATGTCATCAGGATTTAATCCTAAAGCAAAACTGGAGTTTGCCAGTCCACTTTCATTAGGTTTATCTTCTGAACATGAAATTGCGCTTTGCACTTTTTATAATGTTGATTCAGTTCCTGCTTTTAGTCAAAGAATTAATCAAGTTTTACCTGAAGGTTTATCTGTTATTCAAGTACAAGAAATACCACAGCTTAAAAAAGGGGAGAAGAAGCGCTCTCTTATGTCTTTATATTGGGGTTCTGATTTTTTAATTGAGTCTCATTCAAACTTGCCAGTTTCAGATCTGCTTTTTTCAAATTATTTAAATATTATTTCAACAACTAAAATAGATTCCGATCATATAATACTTCGCTATAAGTTTTTTTTAAAGAATATAAATCTGCATACCATCTTAAAAAACGTGTTTCAAACCGAAACTCCTCATGAATACTGTTCGATTTCCCGTCTTACAACATTTGCCCGCAGCAGTGATGATCATCCCATATCGTACTTTGCTGTTTTTAACTAATGCATTTTATCACATTGTATGAATAAACATACTATTTATCATTTTATGACATTTTTAAAGGGTTTTAAAAGATATGAATTGCTTAGTAGACAGAATATATATTATAGGAAGTTACTTGTATAAGCGCTTCATCAGCACAACTTACATATAATCTGACAACTCATAATTTCATTCTAACTACTATTTAACCGTACGCATTACCCTGAAGCCCACATCATCAAATCCAATACAGTAATCAGGATAATTGAAATTACTCACATAACTACTAACTCCAACATTAGTTGTGTTAAATGAACCGCCACGGTACATTCGTATTCCGCCTGTCATCATTATTTCTATTTCATCTGAATCTTCCACTTTTCTAACACCAACTATTCCCACTTTCTCCGTACAAAACTCTCTCACATTACCGCTCATATCATAAATTCCAAGTTCATTGGGAAGTTTATACCCCACAGGATGGACAGTACCAAATGAATTGTGCTCATACCATGCCACATGCTAAGGATTATCGCTGCCTGAATAAGTATAGTTTTTACTGTTTAATCCTCCTCGTGCCGCGTATTCCCACTCGTCAGCTTGTGGTAAGCGGTATCCATCATTATCAAAATAAAAATCCCATGTTTCAAGATCGTAACATGGCGCCTTACCCTCTTTTTCACTTAAGAAATTACAAAACGCGACAGCACCGAACCAGCTGATACTTACTACCGGATAATTTTCTTTTCCAGGTTTAGGCTTTAATTTTTCATTATCATAGGAAAGCTGACAGTTTTTATTGTCCAGATCAATTAGTTCCCATTCAAAATACGGTTTCAATCTTACCGATCTTGCTGTTATTGTCACATAATCTTTTTCCAGTGCCCAATTGTAGACTTCGGCTATAAGAAAATTCGCAATCTCACATTTGGCTATGTAAAACGATTTGATTTCAGCGTTATAAAAGGGCCAGGTTACACCGTCACCTAATTTCATCTCACCTCCTTGCACAAAAACTACAGGCAATTGTGATGAGCGTTCAACTGCAGCACAGCCAAACATAAAAAACAATAATAATAAAAACAGATATAATTGTCTCATTTTTTATACCTCCTTATCCGCTTTAAGAAGTATATAAATAAGAATTTTTGTAAAGTATAAAAATATATTAATAGATATAAAATCGATGGCTGATTTAGTGCAAAATTTAATGGTAAGTTATAAAATAGAAGATTTATCTTATCTTAATCACCGCACTTACCTAAATACTTCTTTTAAAAAGGCTTACAATATATCACGAAAACTTGATCTGTCTTCAATATATTTATACTTTTTCATACATCCTCAACAAAAAACTTAAAAGCTTTAACTACTTCCATGTTTAATTGATTTATCTGCTTCTTTAAATTCTCTTTATTACGGCAATCCCTATACATGACTGTAGCACCGTTAGAATCATCTTTCGAATAGAAGAAATGCAACGGTGGTTCAAAATCCTTGAGACCTATATTTTTAGCAAAATCAACAGTAGCCTGCGGCACACCTGTCACGATAAAATCGATTGTGATAGCTATTATATATTTATACATGGTCTGTAATAAAACAATCAACGCAGGAGAATTATTATACTTTTGTCTAACCATCAGACGATTAATTTCAATCCGCCTTACCTGCTCGTTTTTTAAAAAGTCAGGAATCTCCTGATACAACTCCACTTCGAGTTTGTTATGAAGCGGTTCAACAATTCTTCCGGCAGCAACCAGGTCATCAATGGCAAACACACCGAACCATACGGAAACAGTATCATATATATCTGAAAAATATCGACCCTGCTCATCCTCTTTTACAACCCAGTTTGACGGATTATCTGCAGCCGGCAGCCAGTTCATCTCTTTTGTATACACCTTATATACAAAGTGCCTTGCTCGCAGAGAATCTTGCGGATTTAATTTTTTTCCTATAAATTCTTGCATGAGCCCTCATTTTTTAATTACACGATTATATCGATTCCAATAAACCTATCTGACAATACCTTTTCATGCAACTAAAATCTAAAAAAATAATCATAAAAAAAGGTTGACAAAACCATAAATATATTATTAATGATATATATATGAAGAAAATTTTGGATTACAAATCTGTATTCTCCATACGCACTCTCCTAAGCATTATTATCGTAGTACTCGTACTTATTGGGGTTAATCCCAAGGGAGAATAGGAACTGTAATCTAAAAGCTTAGATTCAAGGAGCCGTTCTCCCAGGGGAACGGCTTTATTTTTATGTACTGAATCTTTAAGAGGAGGTGTTATGGAAAAAAACGGAGCACAACTGATTGTCGAAGCCTTAAAAAAAGAAGGCGTGAAAGTTATTTTCGGTTTTCCGGGAGGAGCTGTTATACCTATTTTCGATGTTCTTTTCAATGATCCTGACATCCATGTGGTATTAACCCGCCATGAGCAGGCTGCCGTACATGCGGCTGACGGATATGCGCGTTCTACCGGGAAAACAGGTGTCTGCCTGGTTACCAGCGGCCCCGGTGCAACCAATACCGTAACAGGTATTGCCACAGCTAACTTTGATTCTGTACCACTTGTCTGTCTCACCGGACAGGTGCCGCGCAATATGATTGGTAACGACGCTTTTCAAGAGGCCGATATCGTGGGCATTACCCGTCCCATTACCAAGAACAACTATATTATTACCGATAGAGCCGAATTAGGCAGAACCCTGAAAGAGGCATTTTATATTGCTTCAACAGGAAGACCTGGTCCTGTACTCATTGATTTTCCCAAAGATATTCTCAATGCCAAATTAAACGACAGCTATCCTGAGTCTGTTTCTATCCGCGGCTATAATCCTGTAATAAAAGGGCATCCGGGACAGATAAAAAAAGCAGCCGAGACCTTACATAAAGCTAAAAAACCGCTTTTTTATGTGGGCGGCGGTATTCATATTGCTGGTGCGGTGGATGTTTTCCGCAAAGTTGTAAAAAAGACCGGCATACCCGTTATCTCCTCACTCATGGGTATTGGAGCCCTTGCCACAGACGATCCGCTTAATCTGGGTATGATCGGTATGCACGGTACCTATCCGGGGAATATGGCCGTTACGGAATGTGATCTGATTTTGGGTATTGGCACACGTTTTGACGATAGAGCCACAGGTAAGCTTTCCGAGTTTGCGCCCCATGCCAGAATTGTTCATATCGATATCGATCCCGCATCCATTGCCCGTAATGTTGCTGTCGAGATCCCGATTGTCGGTGATGCACGTCAGGTTTTGGAAGAGCTCCTGCCTCAGGTAAAACAGTCTCAGATTGACGGATGGATTAAACAGGTTAAAGAATGGCAACAAGCTCATCCTTTAAAGATCGAAGAAGGGAACATCAGGCTTTCCCCTTCCAGGATAGTACACACAATCAGCGAGGTTTTTCCTGATGCCATTATTGCAACGGAAGTCGGACAAAACCAAATGTGGGCCGCGCTATTTTATAATTATAAACACACACGCTCACTACTTACTTCGGGTGGTTTGGGCACCATGGGCTACGGATTCCCGGCAGCGATCGGGGCCCAAGTGGCCAATCCGGATAAAACTGTTATTGATATTGCAGGTGACGGATCGATTCAGATGAACATTCAGGAGCTGGCTACCGCCGTTCAGGAAGAGCTGCCGGTTATCGTAGCAATTCTCAATAACGGTTATTTGGGCATGGTACGGCAGTGGCAGGAAATGTTCTTCGACAAGCGCTACTCTTCCACATGTTTAAACCGAAGGCCAAGCTGTCCTCCCGGATGCAAACACCCCGGTGAAAACTGTCTGGTTTATAATCCTGATTTTATTAAACTTGCCCAGGCGTATGATGCCATAGGTTTACGGGTAAGTAAAACCGAGGAGATCAAACCGGCCTTAGTAGAAGCCGGTAAATCAAAAAACCGGCCTGTACTTATAGATTTTCTTATTGAGTATGAGGCCAATGTCTGGCCCATGGTACCGCCGGGAGGAGCTAACAGCGATATGCTCCTCGGAGAAGGGAGATAAACATGACACATGTAATTAGTATGCTTGTTGAAAACCATCAGGGTGTATTAGCCCGCATAGCAGGTCTTTTTTCCGGGCGTGCCTACAATCTGGAAAGCCTTACCGTCGGAGCCACTAATGATTCCAGCGTCTCACGCATCACCTTAGTGTGCAAGGGTGACGATAATGTGATCGAACAGATTAAAAAGCAACTCAACAAACTTATCGATATCATAAAACTGGTGGATCTTACGGGTTTGCAAACAGTACACCGTGAACTTGCTTTAATAAAAATAGCGGCCACACCCGCTCAGCGAGGGGAGATTTTTCAAGTGGCCGATGTATTTAGAGCCAAAGTTCTGGATGTAGGGCTTGATAACATGATCTTAGAAGTTACCGGTTCTTCGGAAAAAATAGATGATTTCCTGTTGATTTTGCAATCATACAATATTCTGGAAATGGCCCGCAGCGGACTGGTTGCTATGGAGCGGGGCAAAAAAGCTAAAAAATAATATTATCTGAGGAGCAGATGATGGAAAAGGTATATATTTTTGATACAACATTACGCGACGGTGAACAATCACCGGGTGCGTCAATGAGTATAGAACAAAAATTCGAACTCGCTGTACAGCTTTCACGTTTAGGAGTTGATATTATCGAAGCTGGTTTTCCCGTCTCTTCACCTCAGCAGTTTGAGGCCTGCAAACGTATTGCGCAAAATGTAAAAGGAAGCACTATCGCCGCTTTAGCCAGAGCCGTAGAAAAGGATTTGGACAGTGCCCATCAGGCAATACAAGCAGCCGAACATCCGCGTATTCATACGTTTATTGCCACCTCACCTATTCATATGAAGCATAAACTTAATAAAGAACCCGACCAGGTTGTGGAAATGGCGGTTGCCGCCATAAAATACGCACGCAATCTGGTGGCAGAGGTTGAGTTCTCACCGGAAGATGCTACCCGCAGTGAAATACCCTTTCTCTGCCGTATTATAGAAAAGGTTATCGATGCAGGAGCAACGATTATCAATATTCCGGATACAGTGGGCTATGCCATACCCGAAGAATTCGGCAAATTTATTAGGGCAATCCGTGAAGGAGTCCCCAATATGGATAAAGCTGTCATCTCCGTCCACTGTCATAACGATCTGGGCCTTGCAGTGGCCAATACATTGGCAGCAATAAAAGAAGGTGCCCGTCAAGTCGAAGTTACCCTGAATGGTATCGGAGAACGTGCAGGCAATGCCGCTTTGGAAGAATTTGTGATGTCACTCTATGTACGTAAAGATATTTTTCCTTTTACAACCAACATCAAAACTACTCAGATCTACAGTTCCAGCAGGCTGCTTTCGAATATTATTGGCTTTCCGATCCCCAGAAACAAGCCCATAATCGGTGAAAACGCCTTTGCCCATGAATCGGGAATACATCAGGACGGCATGTTAAAAAAAAGAGAAACCTACGAAATTATGACTCCGGAATCCGTGGGTAGAGACACCAGTAAGATTGTGTTGGGACGTCATTCCGGGATGCACGGTTTTCGCAAACGCGTGGCTGAACTGGGTTTCAGTTTAGCTCCAGATGAAATCAAAAAGGCTTATGAAGAGTTTTTGGTTATAGCCGACCGGAAAAAGGAGGTTTACGATGAAGACCTCTATGTGATAATCGGGGAGCAGATGGGAAATGTAACTGAAAGCTATCATCTGGATTACTTCAGTATACAATCCGGAAACCGCTCTGTTCCTACCGCCACGGTACGCATCCAATTTGGAGAGACCATGAGCGAAGAAGCCGCTACCGGTGACGGACCGGTGGATGCCATTTTTAAGGCCATCGACAGGGTTACCGGAATTAAGACCAAACTTGTCGAATATGTGGTTCAAGCCGTTACACCCGGTAAAAATGCCATGGGTGAAGTGACAATAACACTTAGCATAAATGATAAAAAATTTGTAGGATGCGGTGCGTCGACCGATATCTTAGAAGCCAGCGCTAAAGCATATATCAGCGCGATTAATCGTTACAAGACTTTTGTCTCTGTAGGTAATCAATAGAGAGGAGTTACTTTTTTATGGGAATGACACTTACTGAAAAAATATTGGCCTTAAAAGCCGGCCAAGATATACTTATGGCCGGTGAATTCATTGAAATAGAACCGGATCTTGCCTTGGCTAATGATATTACCGCTCCTATTGCTATCAAAGAGTTTAAGAACGCGGGCGGAAAATCTATCCCGTATGCTGAACGAGCATACTTGGTACCGGATCATTTTACTCCGAACAAAGATATTCTTTCGGCCGAACAGGTAAAAATGCTACGCGATTTTGCCAAAGAGTACCCTAAAATTCATTTTTTTGAACAGGGAGAAGTCGGTGTGGAGCATGCCCTGCTTCCCGAAATAGGAGCCATCGTACCCGGTATGGTTATTATCGGTGCCGACTCCCATACCTGCACCTATGGAGCTTTGGGCGCTTTTTCCACCGGTACTGGTTCCACGGATATTGCAGGATTTTATCTGACCGGTAAGGCATGGCTCAGAGTTCCGCCAAGCATTAAAGTAGTTTTTAAAGGCACCATGGACAAATGGGTGTCGGGAAAAGATCTCATCTTGCTTTTAATCGGTAAAATCTCGGTTTCCGGTGCGCAGTATAAAGCATTGGAGTTTACAGGTCCGGTAATCGATGAACTCTCGGTAGAAGCACGGCTTACCATGGCCAATATGGCCATCGAAGCCGGTGGAAAAAACGGTATTTTCACGCCCGATAAAAAAGTTGCTGAGTACTTGCGGGAACGCACCTCCAGGCAGGGTAGTTATTTAGAGGCCGACAACGATGCTGAGTATGAACAAATCGTAGAAATCGATGTTACAGGCGTTAAACCGCTTGTTGCCTACCCTCACCTGCCTGAAAACATACATGAAGCACGTGAAGGAAACAAGATTAAAATAGACCAGGTTGTGATCGGAAGCTGTACCAACGGCAGGATCGAAGATCTCCGCATTGCTGCCCATCTGCTTAAGGGCAGAAAAGTGGCGGGAAACGTCAGATGCCTGATTATCCCTGCCACACCTGCCATTTACAGACAGGCACTGGATGAAGGCCTTTTTACCATTTTTTTAGATGCCGGTGCGGTTATCTCACCGCCTACCTGCGGACCCTGTATGGGCGGTCATATGGGAATTCTCGCACAGGGAGAAAAATGTGTATCCACAACCAACAGAAATTTCGTGGGCCGTATGGGACATCAGAAAAGCGAAGTCTACCTGGCCTCACCGGCTACTGCTGCAGCCAGTGCTATAACAGGTACAATTACCAGTCCGGAACAAATAACTTAGATCGTGAAAGGAGCCTTGAATATCATGCAATTCAAAGGTAAAGTATATGTATTTGGAAATGACGTAAATACGGATGAGATAATTCCCGCACGCTATCTCAACACCTCTGATCCCGATGTATTGGGACAGTACTGTATGGAGGATATCCGTCAGGGTTTCGGTGAAAGCGTGCCTAAAGGCAGTATTATTGTGGCCGGAAATAACTTTGGCTGCGGATCCTCCCGGGAGCATGCGCCGATTGCTATTAAAAATGTCGGTATTTCCTGTATTATCGCCAATTCATTCGCGCGGATTTTCTTCCGCAACTGTATTAACATCGGTCTGCCAATAATAGAAAGCAAAGAAACGGCAGAATTAGTGAGCGAAGGAGATATCATAACTGTTGATCTCACGGCCGCTCAAGTTATCCTGCAATCAGGCGTGATTATAAAAATAAATCCCTTCCCCGTTTTTATGCAGCGTATTGTTGAACGAGGAGGATGGATCCCCTACTTGCGTGCTCAATACAAATTCTAAGAGGAGGAAGCTCGAATGAAACAAATTACTATTTACGATACAACACTCCGTGACGGTATGCAGGGAACAGGCATTAATTTTACTCTTGATGATAAAATCCGGATCGCCCATAAGCTGGATGAGATGAAAATCGATTATATTGAAGGCGGCTTTCCCCTCTCTAATGAAAAAGAGTCCCAATTTTTTAAGGAACTGAAAAAAGAGAAGCTAAAGCACGCAAAAATCGTTGCTTTTGGCTCCACACGTGCTCCCCAGGGAAAAGCTGCGAACGACCTGCATATTAACGCGCTGCTGGAAGCGGACACACCTACTGTAATAGTGGTAGGAAAAGCCTGGACAGCTCATGTAAAGCATGTAATAAAAACTACTCCCCAAGAAAATCTTAAAATGATTTTCGACTCAATTTCCACACTTAAAAAAGCCGGCCGCGAAGTATTTTTTGATCTGGAACATTTTTTTGACGGTCATAAAGCTGATCCCGATTATGCACTGCAGGTACTCAAAACCGGACATGAGGCAGGCGCTGACATGCTTGTACTCTGTGATACAAACGGTGGTTGTGTACCGTCCGAAGTAGAGCACATTATGCAGAATATTTCTCAGCAGCAGCTCAATCCTCTGGGAGTCCATTTCCACAATGATACCGGTTGTGCCGTAGCAAATACGCTTACTGGTATTGAAGCCGGTGCAATCCATATTCAGGGAACAATCAACGGTTGGGGAGAACGCTGTGGCAATGCCAATCTCTGCGTACTCATCCCCAATATTTGTTTTAAATTAAAATACAAAGCCAACTGCTGCGACAGAGTAAACCACCTTACCTCACTTTCACGCTTTTTAGCAGAGAAAGCCAACATTATTCCCGACCGTCGTCAACCGTATGTGGGAGAGGCTGCATTTAGCCATAAAGGTGGTCAACATGCAGATGTAATCTCAAAAGCAGATTATCTCATGGAACATATCGATTCCAATTTAGTCGGGAATACACGTCATATTATCCTTTCGGAATTAGCCGGTAAATCCACCATTGTTAATAAACTATCCAAATACGGTGATTTCAACAAATCATCATCTGAAGTAGCGGAGCTCATTCAAAAATTAAAGCTCTTGGAACAGGAAGGATTTGAATATGAAGCCGCAGAAGCCTCTTTCGATCTGATTATGCGAAAAACACTCAAGCGCTATACATCGTTACTCGACTTGCACAACTATCATCTTGAATCGTACAAATCCGGTGATGCTCCTTCCCAAACCGTAGGCCGCATCTTCTTGAAGCTTAAAGGCAAAGAGGTTATGGGTGCAGCTGTTCGTGTCGGACCTGTGGAAACCCTGGATGCCGCCTTAAGAGATGCACTGCTGCCCATATTTCCATTTATAGCTAAAATTAAACTCACTGACTATAAAGTACGCGTTTTAAATCCTGAAAAGGCTTCGTCTGCCAAGGTCCGTGTTTTCATAACATCCTCCGATGGTAAACACGATTGGGATACAGTAGGTGTATCCGAAAATATCGTAGAGGCATCATGGCAGGCACTCATTGACAGCTTTGAATATTATTATAATAACTATACGTTAAACCAAACGGGTAAATAATGCCTCCTCTCGTCGTCTACATAACCGGTTTTCGTCAGCATGCAGGGAAAACAGTCACCAGTCTGGGACTCATCTCACTGTTTCAGAAGATTATTGAGCCAATTCATATCGGCTATATAAAACCGGTAGGTCAGGAGTTGGTTGAGCTTCCCGACGGCTCAAAAATCGATAAGGACGCCCGCATCGTACAGGAGTTCTCCAACATTCCCGATATGAATATGAAATTGGTTTCACCGGTACGGCTTGGCTCCGGGTTTACCCGACAGTATTTGTCTTCACAGAATCCTCGTCAGGAAACCCTGCACCTGGAAAACTCCATTCTCAACTCCTTGCAGGCCCTTTCCAATAAAAAAGTGATAATTGCCGAGGGAACGGGACATCCCGGTGTCGGTGGAATTGTAGGTTTATCTAATGCCAAAGTAGCATCATTGATGAATGCGGAAATTATCTTTCTTTCCGGCGGCGGCATAGGTAAAGCTTTGGATATGCTTGAAGTAGATCTATCTTATTTTTTGTACAAAAAGAATCGCGTACGAGGTATTATATTTAACAAACTCATCCCCGATAAAATTCCCACTATGAAAAACTATATAACCGAAGATCTCCTCAACAACAAATACGGTGCTTTTGGCGGCCCTTTAAATATATTGGGATTTTTACCCCAGATTGATATTCTCTCACATCCTTCAATGAAAGCTATCGCCTCGCATTTTACCAATGCAGTAGAAATCGGCGACAGTGAAACTGACGCCTGGAAGGTACCCTGCGACAGCATTAAAGTAATTTCGCTTACCGCCAGATTTTTACGTTTGGAAAAATACTTAGAACCCAATACCCTCGTTATTGTTGCAGCCAGTTCGTCGAGAAGAATTGTCAGTATCTGTAAATATCATAAAAAAATGCAGCAAACCGGCAGCGGTTTAGGCGGCATCATCCTCACCTGCGGGGAAGGAGTACCTTTAGATAAAAATATTTTTTACACCTTGGAAAAGTCGCAGATACCTGCTCTTTATGTAAAAGAAGATACCGCCACAGCCGAAAAAATCATCTTAGAAGCCTATGACAGTACCAAACTGCAAATCTATGATAAACAAAAGTTGGAAGAAATAAAACAGCTGTTCGAAGAGTACTTTGATTTTGATAAATTCATACAAAGCTTTTCAATTGACGTATAACTCTTAGAGAGCACGAACCTCTATTTCTTCTTTTTTTAAATAGCGTATGCCTTCTACGGCAGCTTTAGCCGCCGAAATAGTAGTTGTGTAAGGTATTTTTCTTTTCACACTCTCAATTCGTATGGCTTGATCGCCCTTTTGTGAAAAACGGCCAAGCGGTGTGTTTATAATAAGAGAAAATCTTCCATGCCGCATATGATCGATTACATTAGGCCTGCCTTCGTGTACTTTTAAAATTACTTCAGGAAAAATATCATTCTGATAAAAGAAATCCGAGGTACCCCGTGTAGCGGTTATGGTAAAGCCCATCTCAGACAGTTCTTTTACTATCGGTAAAACAGAGTCTTTATCAAGATCATGTACGGAGATAAATACTCTTCCCTCTTTAGGCAGTGCGGTTCCGGACGCAGCTTGTGCTTTGGCAAAGGCTTCTCCGAAGCTTGATCCGATTCCGATTACCTCTCCCGTTGATTTCATCTCCGGTCCTAAAATCGGATCCAGTTCTTTGAAACGTTCGAAAGAAAAAACCGCTTCTTTTACCGCCCAGCCTACTTGGCAGGATCCTCTACCCAATAATTTTTGAGATTTTAAATCCTGACCCTGCCAGATACGTACGGCAGCATCAACCATGTTGACTCCAGATGCTTTTGACAGATAGGGCACAGTCCTTGATGCACGGGGATTCACTTCAAGAACATAGAGAATTCCAGCTTTTACGGCGAATTGAATATTTAAAAACCCTATAACCTGTATCTCCAAAGCAATCTTTTTAGTGGCCTCAACCATTTCCTCAATTATCTTCGGATTACTTTTATACGTAGGAAATACACAGGCCGAATCACCCGAATGAATTCCCGCAGCTTCAATGTGCTGCATAATTCCGGCAATATATACGTTTTTCCCGTCGGCCAGCGCATCCAGATCATATTCAAACGCATCTTCTAAAAACTTATCCACCAATACCGGATTATCCTTATCGACCTTTATACCTTTTTCTAAGAATACTTTAAGTTCTTCCTCCTCAAAAGCAATAAACATACTCCTGCCGCCCAGCACAAAAGATGGTCGAAGGAGGACTGGAAAACCAATCTCTCGGGAAAAAACCACCGCTTCCTGCGGATTTAATGCTATTCTGTTATCGGGCTGTTTCAGGTTGAGTTTTTTAAGCAGCTTGGCAAATAATCCCCGATCTTCGGCAATGAGAATACTTTCCACAGATGTACCCACAATATCCACACCCCACTTTGTAAGCTCCTGTGCCATATTCAAGGCTGTCTGACCGCCCAATTGGATAATAACCTTTTTAACCTTTTCCTTGCGGATTACTCCTTTCACAGTTTCCACCACAAGCGGTTCTATATAGAGCCTGTCGGACACATTGAAATCCGTGGAAACCGTTTCCGGATTGGAATTGATAATAATGGTTTTTACATTCTGCTCGCGGTAGGCCAAAGAAGTAAGCGTACAGCAGGTATCAAACTCCAATCCCTGTCCGATACGATTGGGACCGCTGGCAATAATGATCACAGCCTCCCCTTTTACTTGCTCTCCTTCATCCACCTCACCGTAGGCAGAATAGAAATAGGGAGTACTGGCTTCGAACTCTCCGGCACAGGTATCAACAAAATGATAACCGGGATGAAGACCGTACTTTTCCCGCATGTTTTCTATCTCAATTTTTTCTTTACCCAACAAAGCGGCGATCTGTTTATCCGACATACCGTAACGTTTGGCTTGCAATAACATATCCTTGTTGAGTTCGCTTTTATTAAGCTTATTCTCAAATTCAATATATTCGGAAATCTGATAGAGAAACCAAGGATCGTAAGCGGTTTTTCGATTGAGCTCTTGTATGGCTTTAGCACCTTGTCCCTTTAATACCTGATATACCGCGAATAACCTTAAAGGATGCGTAGTTGTAAGCATTTGTTCTATGTTCTCAAGTTTAGTTTTAGGCGAACTATGCAGCCCTTCATAACCAAACTCCGCGGCTCGTATTGCTTTATTAAGCGCTTCTATAAATGTGCGGCCTATAGCCAGAGCTTCTCCTACGGATTTCATCTGCGTATCCAAAGTATCATAACTTAGAGGAAACTTCTCCAACTCAAATCGCGGCACCTTTACCACACAATAATCCAGGGTTGGTTCAAAACACGAATATGTTTTTCCGGTAATTTCGTTAATAATCTCATCCAGAGTGAAGCCTACGGCCAGTCTGGCTGAACAGCGGGCGATGGGGAATCCGGTTGCTTTACTGGCTAAAGCAGAAGAACGCGATACACGAGGATTCATTTCAACAATCACCATACGACCGGTATCCGGTTTTACGGCGAACTGAACATTCGATCCTCCGCAATCCACACCAATGGCTCTTAAAACCTCAAGCGAAGCGGTTCTCATTTTTTGATATTCGGTATCGGATAGTGTCTGGATCGGTGCCACTGTAATACTATCTCCGGTATGTACGCCCATGGGATCAATATTTTCTATAGAACACACAACCATGGCGTTGTCTTTGCGATCACGCATGACCTCCAGCTCAAACTCCTTCCAACCGATAAGTGATTCTTCAATTAAGGCTTCGTGAACCGGACTCTCCATGAGTGCTCTCTGAACCAGTTCTTCAAGTTCTTCGTGGGTATAAGCGATGCTTCCCCCCTGTCCACCTAAGGTGAAACTGGGGCGAATTACCAGAGGAAGCCCAACTTCTCTTTCCAGTTCATAGGCTCCTGCAATATCTTTAATAATAACGGATCGGGGTACTTCCAGTCCTATATCCTGAGCGATCTTTTTAAAGCTGCCCCGATCTTCTGCTTTGCGGATAGCATCCACATGAGCTCCGATCACTTCAACACCATAGCGGGCCAGCACCCCCTCATCATAAAGCTGCAGAGTAAGATTAAGCGCTGTCTGGCCTCCCATAGTGGGCAGAACGGCGTCCGGCCGCTCGTGACGAATAATCTGTTCTATATACTCAAGTTTAAGCGGTTCCATATAAACCCGATCAGCCAGTCCCGGAGTTGTCATCACTGTAGCAGGATTCGGATTGGCGAGTATTACTATGTAGCCTTCCTCTTTGAGCGCACGCACTGCCTGCGTACCCGAATAGTCGAACTCACAGGCCTGTCCGATTACAATCGGTCCCGAGCCTATAATGAGGATTCGCTCCAAATCCTTCCGTGCCGGCATTTATGTTATTTCCTTTCTAAGCTAAGCAATAAGATTTAAAAACTCCTTAAAAATCCAAAGTGAATCTTTCGGTCCGGGCGCGGATTCAGGATGAAACTGAGCTGTTATTATAGGCAGTTTTCTATGAATTATACCCTCGATACTTTGATCATTCACATTGCGAAAAAGTACATCCACATCTTTGGGAATACTTTTTTCATCGATAGCAAATCCATGATTTTGTGAGGTGATAATAACCTTTTTATTTCGCTCATCGCGTACCGGATGATTAACACCGTGGTGACCGAACTTCATTTTATATGTTCTGGCCCCTAAGGCCAAAGAAATCACCTGATGTCCCAGACAGATTCCAAAGATCGGTTTTTTACCTATAATATCCCGTATACACTGAATGATATCATCGAGTACTGCGGGATCACCCGGTCCGTTACCGAATAATACTCCATCGGGGTGCAGAGAGAGAATATCCGAGGCCTTATAAACTTGCGGAACAAGCGTTACCTTACACTTTAGATCGCGCAGCTCGCGAATGATATTTGCTTTAACACCGCAGTCTACCAGACAGATATGAGGACTGCCGTTTTCATCGAGCACAACTGTTTTGTCTGTTCCCACCCCCGTAATGAGGTTTCTGCCTTCCATTTTTGGATAGTGTGCTAAAAATTCGTGTATGTATTTTAAATCTTTTTCCTGTAGCTCCTCCATTTTTTCAGAGCAAGGTCTTACGATTATCCCGTTTACATTTCCTCCATCTCTGATTTTCAAAGTAAGATGGCGGGTGTCTACTTCGGTAATTCCTGATATTTTATATGTTTTTAAGAATTCTTCGAGTGTTTTTCTTGTTTTGGGAACCGGTCCCTCATAAAGTGATCTTACCACAACTCCTTGGGTTTTTACCATTTTGCGGTCTTGGGGTTCAGGACCTGATTCCGACCATTCATCCAGTACACCGTAATTTCCAATATGAGGATATGTCATTACCAGTATTTGTCCGGTATAGGAAGGATCGGTGAATATAGCGCTGTAGCCGGCCATACCTGTATTGAAAATTACTTCACCGGCGGGTTGTTCTTTGATTGGAGCATTATCCAATTCACATGCTCGCGGTGCTGAGTACCCAAAACTCAAACCCTGGTATACTGATCCATCATCTAAACAAAGAAAGCATTTTTCTCGCATATAATCTTTTTTTCACTCGTTTTACCTATAAAAAAGCCGGCAGTTTTAAGCCGGCTTTTCCCTAGCCCCTAGGGGAATCGAACCCCTCTTTGAAGACTGAGAATCTCCCGTCCTAGCCGATAGACAAAGGGGCCTCCCTTCCCGGGGAGGACTTGAACCCCCACGGCAAGATCCAGAGTCTTGTGTGCTACCATTACACAACCGGGAAATGTAGTTAGCTGTAATGTAACAAAGGCGTATTAATTTGTCAAGCCAAATGTCAATTGCGGTTTCTATTAAATATTTATCCTATTTAATTTGGCTGTTAATAAATTCATCCATCGCCGCAAAAAAATGAGGAGTGACATCTAAAAAAACAAATCCGCATCTTTCAATACTATAATTAACCAATTCACTGGACCAGATCATGCGGGCATATGTCATTAACGGTGGAGTGTTTTTATATAGGAAAATGGCTAAACGTATTTTTTTCCGATCCTTTTTTAGCGCTTTAATAGTACTCTTTTTTATATTAGGAATATCCGAAAGGCCCATACCGCTCACGCTTATATCATTAATATATGCATAGTTTGGATTTCTAATTTTATCAAGCTTGTACTCGTTCCATTTCACAATTTCATATGCGATTTTTATATCTGCTTTTAATCTCGGAAATTTTCTAAGTTCTTTACCCATCTCTCTTATTTCAATAATTCTTTATTTTATGAGGAAATTGCAAAACTCAAAATATATTAAGTTAGTAAAATACTTATTCTTTATACCATGATTGCGTGTTCTTCTCCTAACCACTACTTTTATATCATCTGCCAAAAGATTATATTTTTTCTCTTTAAATATCCAGAACAACCGTAGCTTCCCAACCATGGTCAGTCCTTTCAAGATTAAATTTATGTAAGGTAACGGCCTTGACATCAATGCCAAGCCTGTGTTTGTGTTTTATAATCGGCTCACCTTTTAATGTTGCTTTGAGAGAATAGCTGCCGGCCTCATGTGACACCGCTATATCTTCAACAATTAAAAATAACTGCTGTGCATCTTTATAAAACAGGGCTTCCTGCAAAAATATTAACAGCAACATAGGTAAGGATGTCTGTTCCAGATCCAATGTTCTGGTTATGCTTTTTTTAATCTTCTTACTGTCGTTGACCATTACTTCAATCAGAGCCTGCCAGGCGGATGAGAAAAGTTCTTCAATTGTTTTTCCTTGCGCTTGAAAAGCAATATCTGCCGAAGCCATGTCATCTCTATAAGAAAAGGACATACCGGGTCAGCCCTTTATATTTCCGATTGGTATAAGCCGGGCTACACGTGTACTTAATCCCGCCTGCTCGGCTGCTTTCACAACATCATCTATATTTTTATATGCAGCACCGGCCTCCTCCGCCAATCCGGAATAAGAGGCACAGCGAATATAAATCCCTTTTGCTTTAAGCTTTTGCAGCAACTCTCTTCCGTTAAACTGTTTTTTAGCCTGATGCCTGCCCATTACTCTGCCCGAACCATGGGCTGTGGTGTAAAACGTCTTGCTTCCCTGGGCAGTTCCTACAAGCAGATACGATCCGGTTTCCATACTGCCCCCGATTATAACCGGCTGGCCGATTTCTCTATATTCGAAAGGAACACCTTCCATTCCCGGTCCCAAGGCTCTTGTAGCCCCTTTTCTGTGTAACAGAAGCTCTTTTTTCTTTCCTTTCACAGTATGTACTTCTAATTTGGCTGTATTGTGCGTCACATCATAAATCTGTTCCATACCCAGATCGGACGGTCTTTTTTTAAAAATATCCGAAAAAACCTCCCGGACTTTATGAATAATTATCTGACGATTTACAAAAGCCATATTTACCGCACACTGCATAGCGCTGAAGTAATCCTGTCCGTCCCGAGACATAAAGGGAACGCAGGCCAGCTGTTTATCGTTTGTCTTTATATGATAATCCTTTTGCATGGCTTGAAGAAACTGAAACAGATAATCCTGTGCCACCTGATGTCCGAATCCTCTGCTGCCGCAATGAACCATTACCACAATTTGATTCGGGATATTTAAACCAAAAACCTCTGCCGCTTTTCTATTATGTACATTTTCCGGTCTGAGTACCTGTATTTCCAAAAAATGATTACCCGAGCCTAAACTGCCTACCTGTTTGTAACCGCGTTCTATGGCTTTGTGACTTACTTTAGCGGCTTTAGCTCCTGACATACAACCCCGCTCTTCAGTACGCTCCAGATCCTTACGCTCCGCATAACCGTTTTTCAGACACCATTCCATACCCTGCTCGATCACATCACAGAATTCATCCTGCGTTACGGTAAGCGCGCCTGCCCCACCTACACCCGATGGTATGCGCGCGAAAAGTGTATCCACTAATTTTATGAGTTTAGGTTTAACCTCATCATATGTTAAAGAAGTACGCAGCAACCTCATCCCGCAGTTGATATCAAATCCGATACCGCCCGGAGAAATAATACCGGTCTGGGGATCAAAAGCGGCAGCCCCACCAATAGGAAATCCGTAACCCGTGTGTCCGTCAGGTAAACAAAAAGCATAATCTACGATTCCCGGAAGGCAGGCCACATTGGTAATCTGCTCAAAAACCTCTTTCTCCATTTGGTTGATAAGCTTTTCCGAAGCGTAAATCCTGACCGGTACTTTCATACCGCCTTTAAATGAAGGTGAGATTTCCCATAGTACGTTTGATATTTTTTTTATACCCTGTATTTTCATTTACTGTGTCTACCACTTACTTTAAAGATAATAAAAAATATTATGCGCGAGCAATTTTTTAATGCTTAAAGCTTCTCTCTCCGGTAAATACCATCGCAACATCCGCTTCATTACAGGCTATAATACTCTCAAAATCACGTATCGCACCACCTGGTTGAATGACTGCCGTTACGCCCTCTTTGATCCCTATATCAACCCCATCCCTAAACGGGAAAAAGGCATCCGAAACCATGCAGCTTCCTTTTAAACCGCCCTTCTGCTGCTTTACTTTCTGATCAACCAAGGCTTTTTCGTCTTTATCTTTCAACTCAGTATAGCTTTTATTAAATTCAGCATAAGAGATACGTTCGGCCAGCTTGCGGTAGGCTTTATCACGGGCAATCTCCGCTACCCCTACCCTATCCTGTTCTCCGGTTCCAATCCCTACAGTTACTCCGTCTTTCACATAGATAACCGAATTGCTTGTCACACCTGCCTCTACAATCCAGCCGAAAATAAGATCATCATATTCTTTATCAGTCGGCAGACGGTTAATCTTGTACTCTTCTCCTTTATACACAGCCTCTGCTGGTAATAGCTTGTCTTTTGTTAAAGCCTGCGGTTTAAAAGACCACTGAACTATCACTCCCCCGTCTATAAGCGACTTGAAATCTATAAAACGTTCGGAGACAAAATCCTGCAGCTTTTCCATATTCTCAATTTTCATGATACGCAGGTTTTTCTTTTCGGAAAACTTTTGCATTACTCCCTGCTCATAATCCGGTGCGACCACAACTTCAAAATAGTGCTGGCACATCTGTTCAGCGGTTTCCATATCACAGGATCTATTCAATCCGATCACACCGCCAAAGGCTGCAATACGATCGGCCTCATAGGCTTTATTGAACGAATCAGCCAGAGATCTTCCCTTGGCCACACCGCTGGGATTGTTATGCTTTACAATGACCGTACATGGCTCAGCATGCAGATAACGCAGGATGTTAAGCGCGCTGTCAGCATCGGTAATGTTTATTTTACCCGGATGCTTCCCCGATTTTAAGAGCTCCACATTAGAGGCCAGATGCTTTCCGGGTTTAATACACGACACCTGACCTAACGTCAGATTGCCGTTTACCAGTTTATAGAGTGCTGCTTCCTGACTGGGATTTTCTCCATAGCGTAAACCGCGTTTTTCTCCTTGAATAGTCCAGGTAACTTTATCAAATACAAGTGTCTGCCTTAGCTTTTTATCTACAAAGCTTATTTCTAACTGACCGGGAAAATGATCGGCAACTATAGTCTTGTAGGCTGATTTTAAATCTTTTGCCATTTACACTCCCTCTTTTTTTATAGTCTATGGTAGCACTCTGCTATTTCCGTAAACTCTCGGTTGATAAGATACTCGGAAATGGCGGTATCATATTGCGCTGTATGAAGAAAGGCCTTTTTGGCCAACTCAAAACGTAATTCCAAACTTATCTTACCCTTATTTTTATGAAGCTCACTTGCCAGCAGGCTATAATCCTTTTTGTCGGTAACTACAGTGATTCTGATAAAATTCTTGGCAGCTGCCCTGATCATACAGGGACCGCCTATATCAATATGGGAACGTGCTATTTCGGGTGTGGTATGCTCTGATTTTATAACTTCACTGAACGGATATAAGTTGCTCACAACCATATCGACAGCCACTCCCCGTACCCGGTTGAGGTCGGCCTGATGTTCATTATTATATGTCTCACTTAACAGCCCCAGATATATTTTAAAATCAAGTGTCTTAACCAACCCCCCCTGCATTTCCGGTTGACCCGTATAATCCGCAATCGCAATAAGATTGCTCCGGATTTTATCCGTAAATACTTCTTTCAACTTTGCGTATGTATTACCTGTGGAATATATTTTAACTTCCGGATTAACTTCCAATATCTTTTCCACTAATACATCCAATCCACTTTTATCATATGTGCTTATAATCACATTATTGATCTGGATGAAACGATCTATCTTTTCAACAACATTCAATGCCATCCGGTATGTATCCTTTCTTTAAAGCATATTTCTCCTCTACAATTACGTTACTTTTTTTATAAGCTTATCTATATCTTTAAATTCACCGGCTAATGCTTTTAACTGCAACCAGTATTCTTTTGCTTCATTATACTTTTTCTGATTGTATAATACAATTCCCAAATAGTAATATCCTTGAAAATATTCCGGATTTAAGCTTATTGCCTTTTTAAAAAAGCGTTCCGCTTCTCGATGCTGTTCCAACATTCCGTAAATATGTCCTATATATGAATAGGCTCCATAGGAATCAGCATCCATTTCTATTACCTTAAAAAACTCCTTAAGCGCGTTTTGGTATTGTTTTTCTTTAATGTATTTCCTTCCCTGTGTATAGGCATGATCCATCGCGGATGTGTTTTCTACTCCGGTTTTAACTGTGCGAAAACTTTCGGCCCCACTCTTTTTAAAATCAATACAGACAAGTGTGCTGTCATGTTCTGTGACTGCGGATTTGCTAAAAACAATCAATTCACCAATAATTTTTTTTATCCACTGCCCGGCTTTTAAGTGACTATACTCCGTTAGATATTTTACTAAACGCTTTTTACCAAAAACATCATTGTTCTTATTGCGCGTATTAACAATCCCCTGCGTAAAAAGTACGATTTTAGCACTCTCAATAAGCTTTACCCTCTCTACGGTATAATTGAGGGTATCAACAATACCTATATTCGGACCCTTATTGTGCTCTCCCAACGTTATCACTTTACGCGCACTTTTTTGCATACACAATGCAGCGTCATGCCCTGCGTTGGCGCAGGCAATGGTCCCGGCGGCAGCATCGACAACAGCATAAAAAACAGCTATGCTTACACCTGCCGGTTTAATAATTTTTGTCACCATTGAGTTTAAAAAGGACAAAACCAGCCCGGGATCTTTTTTTGTTTTTACAATCTCAGCGGTATCCAGTTTCAATATGGTTTTTATTAATAAGCTAAGCAAACCGCTTGTAGATGTACAAGCAAGAAGTATCCCAAAGCTTTTATCGCTAAACTTAAACAGATCAAAATAATCTTCACCTAATTCACCATAAACCCGGTTATGTGCCCAGACTTCAAAATATTCATTCGCAGGCCATTTCCTGCTTGATAAGGCAGACTGGATACTTTTAGCAATATGAAGCTGATTTTTTAAAGTACGGGAAGATCTGTCTAAAATGATTTGCTGACGCTTTACTTTTTGCAGGGCATTATCCAGTTCGATTGTTGTCTGAATAAAATTATCGAAGCTGGATTCCATTACTTTCTCAAATGATTTTTTATTTGTGATATCTTTAAGCATGAGCAGAATGAATTGTCCGCTATCAGCGCTTATCGCAGATCCCTCGATATGAACAATAGAGCTGTCCCCGTTTTTTTTTATAATTTTAATATCAACATTATCAAACGGTTTGTTAATACAGTCAACCAATTTTTTATTTAACACCTGCAGTGTTTTTTTATCTTTTACAAGTCTATTAAAAAATTGTGTGTGATAACATTCCGTAGGGGCATAACCGGTTATTTTTCCGGCTAACTCGTTTACAAAAACAATGTTATAATCTTTGTCCAAAAGCACAAAGCCGAGCGGTGCCTTTATCAGGATGTTTTGCATTAATTGTTCGCTAATCGAGATTCGCATCAAGCTGCTCTTTTCAGATCCTTTGCCTAAATATGTCCGAAGCTTCTTTATATGTGCTGTCTTTGGTCATACTAAAGATATTTTCTTCGATAATTCCCTTTTCAGTTCGAAAGCGCATAATCGGATTCTTGATTGTGTGTAATATCTGCTCCTGTGAAAAACCATGCTCAAGCAAATATTTCATAAAACTCAAGCAGGATAAGGGAAGATGACTTCCCTTATTATCATAGAGATATCCGATACCGTCGAGAATTTGCTCAAACGGTCCGTTTGAGTAATGAAAAGTTCTGGCCAGTGGTCGGCCTGCTGTTACAACATTTTCTGCAACCAGTTTTTTCCCCATCTCTTCGACCATGGTATGGTACTCTTGTTTATTCAAACGCGAACGATAGATCATTACAGCGATATCGGTTTTACGGTTGTTTTTATGCAGCAGGGCCGGAATATCATAATTCACGATAAAATAACCGCGATACAACTTGATCGACTGTCCACATATCATGGTATAGTTTTCAGGAGGAACCCAAATCTTAAACAGATCTTCGTACTGAAGTTTTAACCGCTTCAGCGCCGAAAAAGCTCCTATGATGGGGGCGTTTCTAAACAGCAGCTTAAACTGCTCTGTAAACTTTTTTCGCATATCGGGTGTAAAGGCTTTTTTGCCCAATTTAGCAAACCGTATCTTCACTGCATTGTGCTGCTGGATAATCCTATGCCTGACTATAAAATCTCCAGGTATGTTAGCCAAATATACTATCTGACATTTTTCACAATATGTACTCGTGTCCTTTATAACGCGAAAAAGCAGGCTTTCTACCAGCACACCGTTTGATTCCGGTCGTAGGTATAAAAAAATATCCTGGCTTCCTGACTCGCACTGCGGTCCTGGAAAAGGTATGAGGATAGTAGGCAGTCTTACCCTGCGCTTTCCGAGCATCTATTTCCTTTTTATTTTATTTATACACATCCCAGGTTGTTTTTACAATAGTATCAACATCGCTTAAACGCGCTTTCCACCCCAAACATTTAAAAGCCTTTTGCGAAGAAGCATACAGCTCTGCCGAATCACCGGGACGTCGTGCTGTCATGCGGCAGGGAATATTTTTCCCGCAAATACGCGTTACCGCTTCTATCATCTCTTTAACGCTAATTCCTTTTTCGCTCCCAAGATTTACCAGCAGACTGCTTTTATTGTCCGTGATATATTCCAGAGCCTTGATATGGGCGTCCGCCAAATCATTCACATGGATATAATCCCGCACTCCGGTCCCGTCACGCGTGGCATAATCACTGCCGAAGATTTCCAGTTCACTGCGTTTCCCGCAGGCCACTTCCATAATTACAGGAATCAAATTCTGAGGATTCTTTTCCATACCTCTAATTCTACCCTGCGTATCATATCCTGCAGCATTAAAATAGCGTAATGCGGCGGATTTAATTGCTTTTAATTTATCATACCAGGAAAGTAACCCTTCGATCTGAAGTTTTGTATAGCCATAATAATTAAGCGGTTCCTGAGGATGTTTCTCATCTATGGGATTATAGCGAGGCTCACCATATACTGCTGCCGAAGAAGAGAATACAATATACCCAACATGTGCCTGGCTCATGGCATTCAAAATATTAATCGATCCCGTAATATTGTTTACTGAATACTTTTCCGGTTCGATCATGGATTCGCCGGCAGCTTTATAAGCAGCTAAATGGATAACCGCATCAAAATCCTTCTTCATAGTAGCGGCCAGTAGCGGATAATCCAAAATGTCCCCTTCAATAAACTCTTCATCGGTAAAAATATTCTCTCTACACCCGCTGTAAAGATTATCATAAACCGCAACTGCGTGGCCGGAATCCAATAACGCCCTGCTCACATGGCTCCCGATATAACCTGCTCCGCCAATAACCAGAACTTTCATTTTGCTACTCCTTTATGAGGAAATTGCAAAACTCAAAATATATTAAGTTAGTAAAATACTTATTCTTTATACCATAATAAGTTAGCAATTTCCATTTTAGGAGTTTCTTACAAAAATGTTATTTTTGTAAGAAACTCTTATATTTGGTTTTTAACTTAAGCTGTGAGCACCTGCAGTTGCTGACTCACACGCGCAATCTTTTGTTTAACATTTGTCCGTGCCGTATCAAGATCAATCCCGGGCTGTGTGCGGCATGATGCATAGAATTTAATTTTCGGTTCTGTTCCCGAAGGACGTGCTGAAATTATAGTATGGTCTTCAAGAATAAGTTGAATTACATTTGACGCAGGAAGATCGATATTTTTTAATTTCTGTCCCGTCAGGCAATCGAGGGTTGTGCCTTCCAAGTAGTCTTTTTTAGACACCACGGGTATACCGGCAAACAGTTTTGGGGTGGTGGTGCGCAAGGTATCCATAAGCGTTTGCATCGTACGCATTCCCGATTCACCTTGATAGCGTTTGGAAATCTGGATTTCTTCAAAATAACCATAGTGCATATATAATTCATTAAGACGCTCCACAAGTGTTTTCCCCTGCATCAAATAATAAAGAGCCATCTCCGCCGTGAGCACGGCAGTGGAAACCGCATCTTTATCTCTTACTTCAGTATGGGGCAGATAACCGTAGCTTTCTTCATTACCGAACACATATTCAGGTCCCTGCACCTGTTGTTCGAACTCACGGATTTTAGCGCAAATATATTTAAATCCCGTTAAAGTATCAAAACAAAGCGCGCCGTAATCCTCCGCAATAAGGCGCTGCAATTCGGTTGTAACGATTGTCTTAATAAATGCCGGCTTAGCGGGTAATAGTCCCAGCTCTTTCCGAGAGGCAAATATATACTCAACCAGCAGCACACCCAACTGGTTTCCTGTAATCAACTGAAAATCCTTGCCTGTTTTAACCGCTATTCCGAGTCTGTCCGCATCGGGATCGGTTCCCATAACAAGATCCGCCTTTTCTTTTTCTGCCAGTTTGAGGGCAAGCTGCATGGCCTCGGCTTCTTCCGGGTTGGGAAATTTTACGGTTGGAAAATCGGCGTCCGGCTCTTTCTGTTCCGGTACCACAGTCACTTCGATGCCAAGATCTTTAAGTATAGTACAAATCGGAACCAGACCCGTTCCGTGCAAAGGAGTATAGACAAGTTTTAATTTTTTACCATGCTCTTTTATAAGCTGCGGTCTCAACATCTGCTGTTTAACCATACTATAAAAAAGTTTATCAATCTCTTTGTCGATTTTTACAAGCTGATCGCGCTCAAGCGCCTCCTGTTCGGATATTGCTTTAATATCACCGGTTACGGCTCTCACTTGTTCAATTATTCCCTTATCATGGGGAGCTATAATCTGGGAACCATCGTCCCAGTAGACTTTATAACCGTTATATTCCGGAGGATTATGACTGGCGGTTATAACAATCCCGATCGCAGCCTTAAGCTTTCGTACCGCAAACGACAACTCCGGTGTAGGGCGTAGAGAAGTAAATAAGTAGGTTTTAATACCATTGCCGCAGAGCACCTTTGCCGCCTCCAAAGCAAACAGATCCGAATAACGCCGCGAGTCAAAAGCGATAACGGCGGACTTTTTGTCTTTTACTACTTTATTTACATAATTTGCCAATCCTTGTGTGTTCTTTCTGATTACCAGCGGATTCATCCTATTATAGCCACCGCCGATTACACCTCTGAGTCCTCCGGTTCCAAAGCTGAGCTCCGTATAAAAACGATCGCTCAGTTCGTCCTTATCCTGTTTATTTATCAGTGCTTCAACCTGGGCACGAAACACCGGGTGCTCTTCATGTTCACAATATTCTCGTGCTTTTTCCAATAACTGTTCACTGTTCATCCGGCTCTCCTCTGTCTACTCTATACAATACGAGTAACTGTTTCAATATAACAATCAGCGATTCTCATTTTAACAAATGAGAATCGCTGTACAACAATATTTTGGACATAAGCAATTATTTCATTTTTAACTTCAAGCTTAGGGGCACTATTAAAAGATTTAGCTCCCGCCGAATTCCAGCCAGCCGGCAAAGAATTCCGCAAGATTAAACAGTCCAAAAATGTGTGAAAAACCCAGCAGGGTGAAGAGCACGGAAAATCCGATTATAAACCTGCTAATTTGTAATTCGTGTACGGAATTGCTTTTAAGGCTTCTCTTTATAAAGGGGATAAGTACTGCAAATGCGATACTGAGTAAGAACAGCCCTCCGAGTAGCTGCACCAGCACAGAGGACGATTGATTCCAGGCACGTAGATTATTGGCCACTACGGTAAAAGAAAAGGTGATCGCCTGAATTCTTCCGGAAAGTATGAGCAGACCGATGCCCACCAAAAATATTCCGCTAATTATTCGTATGGCAGGCAAGTATTTCTTGAGCTTATTAAGTTTTTCTATCACAAAAGGGAAAAACAGGCTCATCAGGAGGAACGGTAATCCCAACCCCAAAGAAAATGCTACCAGATTTACCACACCCTGCAAAGTAGTTTCTGTTGACGCGGTGAGCAAAAAAATACCCTGCAGTAAAGGGCCGATACATGGGGTCCAGCCCGCTCCAAAAGCCATACCCACGACAAAAGCTCCAATAAAGCTTGTCGGTCGGTTCTTTACTTCAAAGCGTTTTTCAATATTGAGTATTTTAAAAAAATTAAAGATAAAATTAAGTCCGAGGATTATGACGATTAATCCGGCGATTATATCTAAAAATCCCAACTGGTTATTGAGTGAAAAAAAGGTACCGAAAATGACCAGACCGACAATTGAAAAGAGAAGTAAAAATCCCGCAACAAAGGCAACCGTACGAAAAAATACTATGCTCCTTTTATAACGGGCCTGCCTCAGGTCGTTTATAGTTACACCGCCGATAAAGGTTATATAGGAAGGTATAAGCGGCAGCACGCAGGGTGAGAGAAAAGCCAGGATCCCGGCAGCAAAAGATAATAAAATATTCGTATTAACGATCATGATTGATTATTGTATTAAACACCTCAATTACTTCGGGTGAATCCCATTCTCTGGATCCTACCAGTTTACCGATAAGTTTCCCCCGCTTATCAACCAGATATGTGGTGGGAAAACCCCTTATCCCATAAACCTGTGAAGCTTTGTACTCCAGATCCATTAAAACAGGAAAAGTGTAGTTTTTCTGCTTTATGTATTGGCTGGCAGCAGCCGGTGTATCGTTTACATTCACAGCCAGTATTTCAAAATCTTTATTTTTTAGCTGATTATACATGCGCTGTATAGACGGCATTTCTTCGAGGCAGTATTGGCACCAGGTACCCCAGAAATTTAAAAAAACAACTTTACCCTTAAATGAACTCAGCGAAACAGACCGGGCTTCAAGATCTTTAAGTGTAAAATCCGGTGCTGAAACTGTTTGCGTTGGTGTTAAAAAGCCCAGGTTTGCAAGCTCTTTATTTATATCTGTATTCTGATTTACCGGTTGTTCATTATCTTCTTCACCTTTATCGAAAGACATATCTTTTTGCGTTTGTGCGGACTTACTGCCACACCCAAGCACAAATAATATCATGAGCAAAAAAAGTAATATATATTTTTTCATATATTATCTCCTCGCTATTCAATATACTCAAAATAAACTTTACCGACAATATGCAAAGGAAAGGAATTTTACCATATAAACCCCTAAGATTCAAATTGATAATTGTTTTATTTATACACTTGATTTCGATGTTTTATTGAACTACAATACAATAGATATTTTTTAGGAGGTTTTCCATGATTGCTGCCGCTAAGAAAGTTTACGATTACAAGGTCGATAAAGTCAAATCACAGCTGGTAACTGCGTTTAAGCGCAGAAAGAATGAATCGACGATTGCCGATCTTATTGCTACAACCGGTCTTCCTAAATATCAGGTTCAAGAGGTGAGTAAAGTTGTACTGGACGAGTACCGGGGTCATTTAAAAGCAACCGAATCAGGAGAACTGCTCTACTATTTTCCATCCGGTATGCACAGCCGTATTCACGGTTTTGTACCCACAGCCAAGCGTGTGTTGAAAAACATAGTCAGCACAAGCGGAAAAGTGTTGGCCTTTTTGTTTAAAATCTGGATAATGCTCATGCTTGTGGGATACTTTGTATTATTCCTGCTTATTCTGATCGGCGCCATAATCTTATCGATTGCCTCTTCGGGACGCGGCGGTCAAAGGTCAAGGGGCCGCGGCGGTGGTGCCTTTTTCCTGGTTCTAAGGTTGCTGGAATTCTTTGTACGGATCTTCTTCTGGGTAAACCTTGCCAAACGCATGGATCCCAACTATCATAAACGCCCTAAAGGAAGACCACTCTATAAATCTATTTTTGCCTATGTTTTCGGTGAAAAAGATCCCAATAAAGAGTGGGATTCCCAAGAAAAAATAGCTGTTTTAAGCTACATAAGAGCCAATAAAGGTATTATAACCACGGAAGAGCTCATGGTTCTCAGTGGCAAAAATTACAACGACACTCAACAGCTTATAAATCATTATTTGCTTGAGTTCGAAGGCGAACCCATGGTAAGCGATAATGGTACCATTTATTTCTTTTTTCCGGAATTGCTGCGCTCCCGTGCCAAAGACTTAGCCAATGCTCCTGCAGTGAACCTTTCCGATATACGTTATAGACAACTCATTCCCTTTACTACCAATAAGGGCTCCACCAACATAATGATCACCTTCTTTGATATTTTTAACCTCACATTTGGCTCTTATTTCTTTATTTTCAGCTTAATGGGAACCACAGCAGCAGCTGCAAGCGATTTGGGGATTTTATATACAGGTTTATATGATTTCCTAAAACAGAATGAGATAATCTTAGCCCCTTATTTCCCCATATTCATAGGCCTGGGTATTATTCCCTTAAGCTTTTCGGTGATATTTTTTCTCCTACCCCTGCTGCGTACATTCCCGCGACTGCGACAGAACGAAAAAATCCGTCAGGAGAACCTGCGCAAGAAGATCTATTCCTATATACACGAAAACCCACTGTTAATTAATCCCGGCCAGATCAGCCCGCAGAGTAAACTCGATACACCGAAAAATCCTGCTCAGTTCATACAAAAACAGGTTGACGAACTGGCGGGTATCAAACAGGCAGAGTTTGAAGAAAAAGAAAATAAGGTAATTTTTTATAATTTTAATGAGATCAAACGCGAGCAGAATGATATTGCAGCTGTACGCAAATCCGTCGACCTTAAGAAATACGATGTGGGCGAAACTGTATTTGATTCCGGCGAATAAATAATGAGCTCATTGAAATCCTAGCGCAGCCTCCGGCCGCCATCAAATATAAGAGGAACACAGATTACACAGATTAAGAAATAATAAAATTTAAAAATCTGTGTGATTTAAATTACAATCAGTGAAATCTGTGTAATCTGTGGTTACAACATATTTAATTTAAAAAATCGTAACTATTCAGCAAAAAGATTAAAAAAAATCACTTAAGCACTATTAATTTT
>CAZEPL010000018.1:0-47153 GCA_964514135.1 uncultured Spirochaetaceae bacterium
TTCCTGCATAAAGTTATCGCATAAATATGCATATTATTAGCATAATTATGCTATAATATGATCTGTCTGTCAATAGTTTTCTTAATTTTTTTACGAAAATGGTACGGTCACAATTTCTTCTTCTAATAAAAAAGCAAAAGGCAGCCTATTTTCTCACAACTTTTTCTAAGCTAAAACCTGGCAGACGGTAGAAATCCGGAGGTATGATTTTATATTCTGTAAAATACTGCTTGATTCGCTCACAAATATCCGATGAGAAGATAAATTCATAGCGGTGATCGGAGACATATGCTTTTATTTTCATTTTTATAAGCGCTGTCTCCTTGTATACATCCTGAAATAATATGACAACCGGTTTTTGCAGATAGCTATAAGGAGAGGAATAGACCGCTTCGTAAGCTATTCTCTTTATTTCCAGTAAATCGCTGTTGCCCGGCAGATACATTTCGGTTACTACCTGGCAGTTTAATTCTCCGGAATTGGCGTCCGACACGGCATCTTCCAATACGGTCTTGCAGGGAACCGTAACTATGGAATCATCAGGAGTCTGAATTCTTACTTTCAACAAGTTTATATCCACAACTTCTCCGTAATAGTCTTTTACCTTTATTTTATCACCTATGGTAAAAGGCCGGGTAAAGATAATTACCAGCCCGCCGAAAATATTGCCGATGAGATTTTGAGAAGCAAAACCCACAGCCACACCGGCAGACAGCCAGAGCGCGGTCATGGCATCCGCAGAGATGCTTAACACTCCGAAAAGGATAAAAAAGAGTCCGCCGATTGTAATCGAAATATTAATCAGAGGAATAAAATTCTTAATCAATATTCTTCTTTTTAAATAGCGTTCGGATATCTTGTTCAGTACTTTTTTTATTATCCTGGAGAGGATAAAAATTACCACGATAACCAGAACCACAAGGATTATCTTGTTGGAAGAAAGATCGGTGATAATATTATTAAGCTTATCCATCTCTATACCTCTTTAGCTGATTATATTTTTTAAAGCCAGAGTTTTTACCACCTGAGAGTATACCGGTGGGTACACCATATATTCTTCACCGTGTTTCTCAAGAATATTATTCTCATACAACAGTGACAACGAAAGCTCCACCCTTTCCAAAGGGAGCAGCAGTATTTTGGCAAGCCGTAACACATCCAAATGTTTGTGCAGTATAATAGCCTGTAATATGAGAATGTCCTCAAGCGCCATATTGTTGAGCAATGAAACCGCGAGAAAAGCAGGTTTACCGATGATAATCACACGCTCCCTTATATTTACAATAGAACGCAGAAAGTAAAACTGGTGGAAACAAAAATTATTCTGACCCTGTGAAATATATCGTGCAAAATAGAGCTTTTTTACCACATCACCCACCTGGCGTGTGGAAATGGTTTTTGCTTTTACCTTTTTCTTTATTTGTTTTGCTATCTCTTTGTCAGGAATTATTTTCAGAGTAAAATTGCGGCGAGCTGCATAGGTCTCAATAATAGAGGCAAGCCTTTGTGGTGTCATATCGGCCAGCTCCAAAAAAAACTGAAACACGGAGGTTACGGGAAATACTTTCTTGATAAATGATAAGAAAACGGAGTTTGCCGTCACTATCCATAAAATCCTGCTTTGAGTTCTGCTTACCAGTAAAAACAGGTCTTTCAGAGCCTGGTAGCCATCAATGTTTTTTAGAAATAATGCTTCAATATCGTCAAGTAATATGATTTGTTTTTCTATAGTGTTTATTTTTTCCATAGCGATATCAAAAAACAGCTTAAATGTTTTTCGCAGATAATTTTCTTTATCTCTTTTTAAAGAATGATACGAAAGAGGATAGTGAGTATACCTTTTTTGGATAAATTGAAGCAGGGTGGTTTTCCCCGAGCAGCTGTATCCTGAAATAAAGAGATCGGCGTTATTGCCGTCTTTCCAGCGGCTAAACACCCTATCCAGCTCGTCAAGCACATGCTGTGAATATACAGGTTCCGGGCCGTCCTGTTTTTTGAATAAAAATTTGATTTCATCCGGATATTCCCTGAGCATGGAGATATCTCTGCCCTGATCCATAAGCTGGAATGCATCCTCTGCCTCGTGTTTTTGGGATACAAACAGATTAAGAAATCTCCTGATACCTTTTAAAAGAGGTGCGAGTTCCTTTTTAAAGCCGGAGTAGTATTTATCAAAATAGTCCCGAATCATATAGGGATCTTCGAAGAGCGGAATAGTTTTCACTCTATCCCAAACCAGATCCAAAATAAGAATAATTGAATTTGAGAAAAAGCGTCCGCTCCGCTTCGCAGTCTGCCGATAAAACTCTTTGCTAAAAAGCATTTTAAATCTTTTAAACCCAGTTGCTGCTCTATCGCGCAGCAGCACCGAGTAGACAAGGAAATACCGGAAGAATCTGACAATGGAATACACAGATAATACCAGCAGGATACTGCCCGACACCAGAAGACAGATGAGAATGATATGCGTTTTGTTGGTAATGACATATTCATTTATCACACTTTCAAGCCCGGTAACAGCATGCACTGTACCTGCCACGTTATGCGTAATAACAACACGTACCTGCTGCACTATCTGCTTCAGCTCCTGCAGGAATGCCGCCATATAAATAGCACAAGCATACACATAATTATGAAGATATGGCTCTAGAGATAATCTGACCTTGTGTACCTGATTAAAGAAATCGCGGATCGTTTCCATGTCAGCGTTCAAAAAGCATGAGTTTTTTTACTTTTTTTACAATCTTATACGGTGTTTTTACATAAAACCCGTTTATCTTTTGCTGTTTTCTGAATAATTTGCCGTAATCTTCTCCTGCCGAATCCACTTTGGCAGACCACAATTCCGATGAACAGTTCTTACACTTCCCGTTTTCCAAAAAAGTCCAGAAGTTGTTGGCTGCTTTACAGGCGGGACACACATATTCCTTTTCCATGGCATCGCTTTTTACTTCTTCTTCCTGTTTGCTGATACTCTTAAATTCATCTAACACGCTGTGCAGCATCAGCTCTTTCTTTTTTGTTTTTATCACCGCAAAAGACAGAAATATAAGCGCGAAAAAAACGACAATTAAGGCAATAAGCCACTGAACATAATACTGTTCCCCTACGTAAAAAATAGTGAGCAGAAAAAGGCATAAAAAAAATACGACAAATACCAAGCGCTTAAAAAATCTAATCATACGTTTACCTTTATAAAAATAATATTTTTGCAAAGAAAATATGCACAAAGCCCGCAAGCAGACTTACGAATCCCAGCGGTATCTGAATGTTTTCCAGGATCCTTTCACCGCGTTGTATGATCTTTTCATCGAGATATTTACTTAAACGGATGTAACCGAACAAATACATGACAGAATTTATTAATACTATAATAACGGGGATTATGTCGCCGACTATTATTATGTTGGCCATGGGCAAAAAGAGTAAAAAGACACACAATATCAATCCTAAAAATCCTATGAATACATACAGAGAATTCTTTAAAAAGATATTCTTGACAACATCATAATCCTCTTTGGTTTTAAAAAATAGGGGTAAGATAAAAACAAAACCGCTGTTGATCAAAAAAAGACTGGTACAAAAATAAAGAATAACCTCAAGCGGGATCATATTTAAAAAGAGTACTTTGTCTCTTCTTACTTGTCAAGAATATAATGTATGATCCCGAATAAAAAGCTTCATATCTTGACCGCTTGGGCAAGGTGTTCTATAGTTGTAATAATTGTTAGCACAAGCAGGAGCGAAGCTGATGATCGAAATAATCAACAATGCGCTGAGCGATCCTCTGATACAAAAATTTATAATTTTAATTCTTGGTGTATTTCTTATAATAATTATCTCACGCGTTATAAAGCATACCATTAGAAAACATGTCAAAGTATCCGGTTCCCGGTACCGCGGCAGAAAGCTCATCAGTTTTTTAAGCTATATTCTGATTATTCTTCTGGCTGCTATAATTTTTTCCGACCAGCTGGGCGGCATTACCGTGGCTTTGGGTGTGGCGGGAGCCGGCATTGCGTTCGCGTTACAGGAAGTAATAATCAGCGTGGCTGGATGGTTTGCCATATCCTTTGCCCATTTTTACAAGATCGGGGATCGCATTCAGCTGGGCGGCATTAAAGGTGATGTGATCGATATCAGCATTTTAAGAACAACACTGATGGAAATCGGAAACTGGGTCGACGGCGACCTGTATAATGGCCGCGTGGTGCGTATAGCCAACAGTTTCGTGTTTAAAGAGCCGGTCTTCAATTACTCCGGCGATTTTCCCTTTCTTTGGGATGAACTCACTCTGCCTATCCGCTACGGCAGCGATCTGAATAAAACAAAAAAAATTCTTTCGCAGGCGGCTCACGAAGTGCTGGGGGATTATACCGCTTCGGTAAAGGCGGCGTGGGCTAAACTTGTGGAAAGATATGTACTGGAAGACGCGCGCGTCGAACCAATGGTAAGCCTTGCCGCCGATGAAAACTGGGTTACTTTTACGGTACGCTATGTGGTTGAATTCAAAAAACGCAGGGGCACAAAAGATATGCTCTATTCGAAAATTCTTGAAAACATCCGCAGGAATAAAAAGACAATTACAATTGCTTCCGCTGCTCAGGAGATAACCATACGCAGAAAGAACGGCGGTTGATGTTTTTTGCCCGGATCTCATGCCATTTTCAAATTGAATATTTTTTGTTACCAATACTAAAAAAGAGCGTATGTTTCTATGATATGTTAGCGTGAAAGAAGAAGAAAATTGCTTATGAGCTTAAATAAAAAAATATTTTCTTTAGTGTGCCTGTTTTTAACTTTTGGCATTTGCAATATGGTGTTCGCAGAACAACCCTGCCAGGGCTCGGATGATCTGATTATAAGCTGGCTTCAGGAGCAGACCACCGTGGAACAGGCGAAAGCTGATAATATGGTTACGGACAAACAGCTGGGAGAGAAGCCCGTACCCTTCGGTTTTATCAACGATGAATGGCAGGAGCTTCTGGCCCGGATGCAGGATGGCGACGAGTTATGGGAGTTTGAGAGTCCTCCGGAAACCTGGGAAAACCTGGCAGGACGCAAAGGGATCGCATTAATACGCGAATGCCAGGTTGTGGCCTCTATTGTTACGCTTATGAACTGAAATGAATTACTGACCGCACTCCCACTTATCAACAACAAGATGGTATTCGGTGTAGAGCTCATCTCCCGGATCGGGCCGTTTGCCTTTTCCTTCTACTTTTAATACCGTGCCGTAGAGTCTGACCATGCCTTGGCATTCTATCGGAGTTTTAGCATAGATGACAATCTGATAGTCCCTGACATCGAAGTACTCGCTATAAGGATGTCCTTCCACAAAAGCAATCATGTGCTGCCAGGGTATGCTTGATACTTGACCTACGAGACAGACCTTTTTATCCACATACTCGTGCATGGGAGCGGTATCTTCCAGCGTAACATAGTCATCCATGGTTTTGCATCCGCAAAAGAAAAGTAATAATAAAAAAAGTGCTGTTTTAAAAGTATAACGCTGCATAATATATATCATTACAGAATAATCCCGATATTACAATAAAAAAATAATTGCTATTCTATTAGATATTTTCTATTATCTTATCAGCACAGGAGGGTATTATGGTACAATATTTCGATCCAAATTACTTACTCGGTGAGTTCCGGCTCTTTTCCCTTCCTCACATAATCGCCCTGCTTGTTGTGGCGGCACTCAATGTAATAATGGTGCTTGCCTTAAAAAGGGTAAACAGCGAAAAAGTAAACAAGTACTTCTGTTATATTTTATCATTTATACTGCTGGCCCAGGAGCTCTCTCTCAATATCTGGTATATCTGTGTGGGTAAATGGTCTGTCGGGCACCACCTTCCTCTGCACCTGTGCGGACTGGCGGTTGTGCTTTCACCGATAATGCTCATAGGGAAAAAAAAGCTTTTATATGAATTATTCTACTTCTGGGGCATGGGCGGCGCTATCCAGTCGATCCTTACTCCCGATAATGCTTACGGCTTTCCTCATTATAGAATACTCCAGACCTTTGTCTCGCACGGTGCCATTATCATGGCCATAATCTATATGACTTTTATCGAAGGCTACAGACCCACCTTCAAATCGCTTATTAAAACATTTGTGATTACCAATATCTATATGGGTGTGATCGCCGTATTTAATCTGCTTGTGGGCGGCAACTATCTCTTTATCTGCGGCCCTCCGGAAACACCTACCTTAATAGACTTCTTGATTCAGGTTTTCGGCCCCTGGCCCTGGTATATAATCGGCCTGGAAATAATCGGGATTATTTCGTTCCTGGTTTATTACTCACCCTTTTTGATCAAGGACCTTGTAACCAAAATAAAAGAGCGGAGGTCTTCACAGCCGGTATAAGCTACCACAGCGGAAAACCGTATTCACTCTTCATTACCATTTATTCCACTCTTATCTCGGGAAAAGTATTTTTCACATCACTCTTAAACTGTTTGATGGCTTCCTGCTTGGTCATTTCACCGTCTACATATTCACTGATAGCACCCATCATGAAATTTCTGATATCAAGATCATACCTTTTTAACAGAGAGCCGTTTATTTTAAACACCTCCCGGGCATAGAACTCATAATGGTTCTGTCCCGCCAGCAGCTCAGCGGCAAAATCATGCTTGATCTTGTCGATTACCGCTTTGTTGCTGATAAAATCTCCGGTTTCTATGGCCCACCACTTTTGTAAATCACGCTCCAGGGTCATGAACTTTACAAACTTCCAGGCTGTTTCCTTATGTTTGGAATTCTTGTAGATACCGACCCAGGTACCTCCCCAGAAATAAGCGGCCGGGCCTTCGCACAATCCCCAGTCACCTATAGTGTCCCGCGCATTGGGCTTGATTACATAGTGCAATCCCCACGTAGGGAGAACATAACAGAAAAAATCAGGCTCCGGCTCGTTCATGTTCTCGAACCAGGGCGGGGACCAGGTTCCTATTTCCGCGGTTAATTCTTCATCACGCATGATTTTGGCTATTTCAAAATAATCGAGAATACACTGTTCAATATTGAGTCTGCCGTCCGTAACAAAGGCCTTTGTACGCAGAGCAAAGGGAAAATGCTGATAATCACCGTAACCGGCAATTATTTTTACCTTGCCGCCGCTTTTCTGTTTTATATAACGGGCAACATCCAAAAATTTGTCAGTCGTATTTAACATTGCTCCCACTTTTTTTGGATCATCAGTCCCCAGATACCGCTTGGCCACACTGCGGCGGTAAAATATACCACCGGGTGCAGCCTGCCAGGACAGGGCACGCAGCTTGCCCTCTGAATCTGTGCCCACCTCAACAATATAGGGAATCACATCAGAGGTGTCCGCATTATAGGGTGCTGCCCCCAAATCATCATAAAATCCGCTTCCCACCAGATCAACAATATTAGCATATTCGGCTGTAAACACATCAGGCGCATTCTTGCCCGATCTTAACACAGGTCTGATCTTATTCAAAAACTCCTCGCAGGGCACAATAGTCAGCTCGATCAAAACATTCGGATTGCGCCGTTCAAACTCATCTATGAATTTTTTTAGTTCATCCGTAAAAGACCATACGGAAAGCACTACCTTGCCTTCTTCTGAGTCCGGATAAAGATCTTCTTGGTCCGCATACGTTCCAAAACTCTCTTCAACCTCTCGTTTCCAATCACGCACAGCCTGTTCTTTGTTTTTGTCGCCTTCTACATAGTAGTTAATCGCGCTCATCAGCATGTTACGAATATCAAGCTCGTATGCTTTAAAATAAGCAGCCCGTACTTTCGGAGTTTCCTCAGCAAAAAAATCATAATAACTCTGCCCGTTTAGATATTCACTGGAGAATTCATGCTTAATCTGCTTTACCACGGTTTTATTGTTAATAAAATCACCGGTCTCTCTGGCGTACCATTTCAAAGTATCGTGATCCAGTGCTACGAACCGTAAAAACTTCCAGGCCGCCTGCTTGTTTTTAGAGTTTTTATAAATACTCATCCAGCTTCCGCCCCAAAAATAGGAAGCAGGGCCCTTACACAGACCCCAATCACCGGCAGTATCTTGGGCATGCGGTTTAAGGATATAGTTGAGTCCCCAAGCGGGGAAAATATAACCGAATACCCCGGGTTCCGCTTTATTCATATGCTCAAACCAGGGTGGAGACCATGTCCCGATTTCCGCTGTCAGTTCTTCAGTGTGCATGGTTTTGGCCAGATCAAAATAATCCAGAACGGGTTGTTCCACAGTCAGCCCCTGATCAGCAAGAAAGGCTTTTGTTCTGGAAGCTAACGGATAATGCATGTAATCACCGTAACCTGCAATAATCTTTACCTTATAATCACTTTTATACTTGATCTTCCGCGCCGTATCTAAAAACTTGGGAACCGTTGAGAGCATCTCTCCCACCTTGGCAGGATCATCCGTACCCAGATACTTTTTTGCCACACTTCTGCGGTAGAAAAATCCCCCTGCACAGGCCTGCCAGGACAGTGCTCGCAGCTTACCGCCGGAATCCGTACCCACTTCTACCGTATAGGGAAACATCTCCGACACATCCGCATTATATGGTGTTGCCCGTAGATCATCCCAAAATCCGCTCTCTACAAGATCAACTACATTCGCGTACTCTCCCAAAAACAAATCGGGAGCGTTTTTATCTGACCACAGCAGAGGTCTCAGTTTGTTTACATAATCCTCACACGGTACCAAAATTAGATCGATATTAATATTGGGATTTTTCTCTTCAAAGCGAGTAATAAAAAGCTTCATCTCATCCGTATAAGACCAGAGTGATAGTTTGATGTTATTCCCTGAAGCCCATACGTTTTGACTTTCATTACCCGCGAAAGTTAAAAAGCTGAGAGCAATTATTAATCCACATATTATAATTTTTTTAATTACCCGCATGGCATCCTCCTTAACTTATTTTACATTTACCTTTCAATTATGCAACTCTTTTTCCGATTATTCTATGATAATCCGGAGCATAAAGGGTATTTATGATTCAACTCCACCACTTGAATTTATTGTGAATCATATGTAATAAATAGACATGTCTTTAAAAGAATTAATTATCTTTCTGCTCTGCGTTAGCGTGATTCTCTTTTCCTGCGGCAAACTACACTGTGTGCTGTACATCGATGATTCCCTCCGGGCATACACCGATGTCTTGTTTATACGGCATCCGTTACCCGAAGAATATACCGCAGAGATCACAAACCAAAATCCCGCTCGTGCGCAGATCATAATAACACATTCCATACGATCAACTAAAACATACAAACGGGAGTTTTTTGAAAAAGTTGTTTCAAGACAATAGTTTGCGCCTGTGACACTTTTATGGGAAGACCTCCCTCTAAAGGAGAAGGGATTAATTCCCCTAGAAGATATTACCCTTCCCCTAATGGGTTGAGAATTTCGACACCTATGCTATGCCCTCTTCAGGCGTGGGGAGAAATCTGGAACAGGCAAAACAGCCGTGGTGCGCTACTATAAGATCCCAGAATGTTAAAGTCCTTTCCATCGGTGCTCATCCGATCGAGGTGAACGTGTTTAAAGGCGAGACGCAATCCGTAGTAACACAGGAGCGTCCCGGCATACTCTGGGAGGGAGTCGAGGCTTTTTCAGCAGTTAAAGCCATGTGTTCGGAAGATAGTTTTGATATTGTCATGGTACACGCGGGCGAGGAGTTCAGCAGCCTGCCCGACAGGCACAGCAAAAGCTTATATCACAAACTGATCGATATGGGTGCTGATGTGGTGCTCGCCGCTCATCCCCATGTGCTGCAGGGAATGGAGGTTTATAAAGACAGACTCATCGCCTACTCACTGGGGAATTTTATCTTTCCCGAAATAGGCATTTCCCCTCTTTGCGAAGAATCCATGATCCTGGCCCTGGGTGTATACAACTCCCGTATTGTGTATGTAAGACCTATTCCCGTGCAGATGAACAATAAAATCGTCACACTGGATAAAAGCGGCACCATACTCAAACGCTTTTACTTGCTTACCAGAGATTTAGGTCACATAAGATAAAGCATATATAGGCTTTTTTATCATCTTGGTCAATCAAAGCTGTGAAGACCCCTAATATGCTGTGTACATATAATTTAACTTTTCTTTCATACAACTTTTATGTATAATACACAAAGTCATGACCCAAAAGATTACTTTTCAATCCAATTGTGGGTGGCAGGGCGGAGGTGAAATACCGGCAGCCCTGCAGCAGATCACCCCCCTTGCAGAATGGATTAAACAATTTCTTATACTCTGCAAAAAGTTGGCTAAAAAATATACCAGCGCCTGCCAAAACGACGGTGCGCTTATCGGTCAGGAAAAAGCAAACATCTGTATCGAGCTCAACTCTATAATCGGCGCTTTATTCATACTGCGCCGGGATGTAACCACGGATCGTCCTAAAAAGTTTAGTTCATTACCAAACAGTACCTACAGTTTTTCTTTTTTAATAGAGCTCTGCCGCAACACCTGGAGCGGCCAGGGTAAAATGGACGGAGAACAAAATCTTAAGATTTCGAGTTTTGCCCAGTGGTATAATACAATCCTGCTGGTAAAAATAAGAGAGCTGTTTACCTACTACGGCAAAGCCTTAGAGGACAAACAGCTTACGTCTTCAGAACAGGAAACATTTATAAAAACACTGGAACTGATAGTCTATTCCATCATTAGTATGGAGCAGATTCTGCTTACCCAGAATATTCAGTATTAACTTAAGAGCCCCCTTATATAATATGCTAATCCACATCTATATCGGGAAAAGCATTTACCACATCACTCTTAAACTGTTCAACTGCCTCTTTTTTAGTCATTGTTCCCTCTACATAATTATTAATCGCGCCCATTAAAAAATTTCTGATATCAAGATCATACTTTTTCAGTAGTGAGCCGTTTATTTTATTCGCCAGCCGGGCATAGAACTCATAATGGTTCTGACCTGCCAATTGCGGATCCGCGAAATCATACTTAATCTTGTTGATCACCGCTTTATTGCTGATAAAATCTCCGGTTTCTCTAGCCCACCACTCTTGTGAATCACGCTCCAGGGTCATGAACTTTACAAACTTCCAGGCCGCTTCCTTATTTTCGGAATTCTTGTAGATACCGACCCAGGTACCTCCCCAGAAATAGACGGCAGGCCCTTCACACAATCCCCAGTCTCCTGCAGTATCTCTTCCATTGGGTTTGATTACATAATGCAGCCCCCAGGTGGGAAGAACGTAACACATGAATTCAGGCTGATGATCATTCATATTCTCGAACCAGGGCGGCGACCAAGTGCCTATTTCCGCGGTTAACTCCTCATCAACCATAATTTTTGCCAGATCGAAATAATCCAGAATACACTGCTCGATATTGAGTTTTCCACGCGTCACAAAGGCTTTTTTACGCAGGGCTAAGGGAAAATGCTGATAATCACCGTAACCGGCAATTATTTTTACCTTGCCGCCGCTTTTTTGCTTTAAGAGTCGTGCTGTGGCTAAAAACTTTTCGGGAGTTGACAGCATGCGGCCTATTTTTTCAGGATCATCCGTGCCCAGATACTGCTTGGCAACGCCGCGCCGGTATAAGATACCGCCTGGTACGGCCTGCCAGGACAGGGCGCGCAGCCTGCCCCCGGAATCCGTGGCTACCTCAACAATATAGGGAAACATATCGGAGGTATTGGCTTTATAGGGGGCTTTCCCTAAATCTTCATAAAATCCGCTTTCCACCAGATCCACTACATTAGCATACTCGGCTGTAAACACATCAGGCGCGTTCCTGCCCGATCTTAACACAGGTCTAATCTTATTCAGATACTCCTCGCAGGGAACAATAGTAAGGTCGATTCTGACATGCGGATTACACCTTTCAAACTCGTCTATGAATTTTTTCAGTTCATCGGTAAACGACCACACCGAAAGAGTCCCACGTTCATCCCCGTATTCTTTATCATCCCATTCTACGAATTCCCCGTTTTTATACTTTTCAGCGTCAAAATCACCCAGGGCGCCTTCGGTTTTTCCCGCCTTGGGATTTTTCCACTCAACATACATGCCCAGATACGATTCCGCTTCTTCACGCCATTGGTCCAAAGCCTCCTGCCTGCTTAAATCTCCCTCGACGTATGCGTCAAGCTTGTCCATCATAAAATCCCGTATGTTTACGTTATGCAGAGTCATTACCGAACCTTTGAGTTTCAGCGCCTCCCGGGAAAAGAATGCATAATAATTCTGACCGTTGAGAAAATCATCGTCAAAGCGGTTTTTTACTTTATTGCACACGCTTTTGCTGGATACTATATCTTCCGTTTCATCCGCCCACCATTTCAGAGTGTCATGATCCAATGTCGCGAATCTTAAAAATTCCCATGCCGCTTTCTTGTTTTTGGAAAGGGAACACACACCCATCCAGGTTCCGCCCCAGAAAAAAGATCCAGGCCCCTTGGCTAATCCCCAATCACCTTTGGTCTCTCTGGCGTTGGGCTTAATGACATACTGCAGGCCCCACGGCGGCAGAAAATAGCCCATGAACTCAGGATCCTCCCTGTTCATATTCTCGAACCAGGGCGGCGACCACTGCCTGACCTCGGCCGTCAGCCCTTCATCGCGCATGGTCTTTGCCAGATCAAAAAAATCGAGAATGGACTGCTCGATGGTAAGCTTATTATTTTTCCCTTCAAAGGGTTTTGTGCGTGCGGCGCAGGGATAGAGCATGTAATCGGTATGTCCTGCAATAAGTTTTACCTCACCGCCGCTCTTTTTGTTCAATAAGCGGGCTGTATCCAGCATTTTTTGCGGGGTGGAAATCATGCTGCCTATTTTATCAGGATCATCGCTGCCCAGATACCTTTTGGCCACACTGCGCCTGTAATGAAACCCGCCGGGCGTAACCTGCCAGCTTAGGCCGCGTAATTTTCCATTACTATCCGTGCCCACTTCTAACAAATAGGGAATGACATCCGATGTATCCGCCTTATAGGGAGCTTGGGAAAGGTCATCCCAATACCCGCTTTCCACTATATCCTTTATAAACGAATACTCGCCCGTAAAAAGATCCGGCGCGTTTTTGCCGGACTCTAAAACAGGCCTTAGTTTGTTTAAAAACTCCTCATAAGGTACAATAGTGAGATCAATACGAATTCCGCGGTAAATATTCTCAAATCGATCGATTAAATCCTTAAGCTCATCCGTAAACGACCATATCGAAAGCACGATTCTTTTATTCTCGGCCGCTATTTCAGGTGCGGTACCTCCGGTAACAGCTAAAATAACCAAACATGCTATTACCATTGAAATAATATGTTTTTTATTTTTATACATTCTTACCTCCTTACTCTATTCAAAATAACATTCTTAAAAATATAACATCTTACTGCTTTTACAACAATTCTCAACGTATTTTGCATTCTACTCCATAATCAATTCAGGAAAGGTATCCTTCACTTCCTGGACAAATTGTTTGATCGCCTCTTTTTGAGTTAAACTTCCGTCCAGATAATCATTAATCACGTTCGTTAACAGATTGGATATTTCATAATCATATTCGGTTAAGAGCGTTCCGTCTACTTTAGGGGCCTCTGCGGCAAAATAATGGAAGTACTCCTGACCTTCAAGATATTCGGATTCCGTCTTGTTTTTCAGCTTGTTGACCACAGCTTTACTATTTACAAACTCTTCGGTCTCTCCCACCCACCACTCCAAGGTTTCGCGGTTTAAGGTTATAAACTTGATAAATTTCCAGGCCGCGTCTTTATTGCGCGAATCCGAATTGATACCGGCCCACGAACCTCCCCAGAAATAGGGGAAAGGTCCTTTGCATACAGCCCAGTCACCGCTTGAGTCGGAAGCGTTGGGCTTAAGTACATACTGAAGCCCCCATAACGGGAAACTATAACCGAATATTTCCGAATCTTCCTGCATGGCCTCAAACCACTCCGGCGACCACATGTTATAGTCCGCCGTAAGCCCCTGTTCGCGCAGCACTTTGGCCACGGCAAACAATCTGACCACGGCATCATCAAGCACAAAACGGCCATCCTTGGTTACAAACGGTTTTTTTCGTGCCGCAAGGGCATACTGCATGTAGTCCTGCCAACCGGCAATAAGCTTGATTTTTCCATTACTTTTTTCATGCAAGCGCAGTCCGGTGGCGATAAACTTTTCTTCCGTGGAAAGCATCTCTCCTATTTTTGCAGGATCATCCGTACCCAGATACTGTTTGGCGATACTGCGCCGGTAGTAAAAACCTCCGACATACGCCTGCCATGACAGGGCCCGCAATTTACCGGCAGAGTCCTTACCTGCCTGAACCATAAAGGGAAACATATCCGAAACATCCGCTTTATAGGGTGCCGCGGAAAGATCTTCCCAAAAATTACTGTCGATGAATTTACCTATGTGGCCTGACTCGGCCATAAACACATCGGGAACATGTGTTCCGGCTTTAAGAACCGGGATAATCTTATCTACATACTCCATATAGGGAATTATTTGCAGCTCAATGGTGATATCCGGATGCTTTGCCTCGAACCTATCAATCATTTTTTCTATTTCATCAGAAAACGACCAGACGGAAAGCACAACCTGTTCGCCAGAATCATCTTCATAAGCTTCATCACCTGTACCCGCAGCGGAATTGTTCCATTCCGCTTTTTTATTGCGCGATCCGGAATAAATACCAAGCCATGTTCCACCCCAAAAATAGGAAGCAGGACCTCGGCATATACCCCAGTCTCCGATAGTATCATGTGCGTTAGGCTTGATTACATACTGGAGTCCCCAGGTGGGGAGTATATAGCCCATAAAATAAGGTTCATCACTGTTCATATTCTCAAACCAGGGCGGGGACCATGTGCCGCATTCGGCTGTTAATTCCTCGTCAACCATAAATTTGGCAGTTTCGAAATAATCAAGCAAGGATTGCTCAATGATTAATTTATTCTTCTTATCCACAAACTGCTTCTTTCTGGCAGCAACCGGATAATGCATATAATCACCGTACCCGGCGATAAGTTTTACGGCGCCAGAGCTTTTTTTGTTTATAAGACGGGCCGTGTCTAAAAACTTTTCAGGAGTGGAGAGCATCAGGCCTACCTTTTTAGGATCGTCTGTGCCCAGATATTGCTTGGCAACACTCCTCCGGTAGATGAATCCCCCTACAGCTGCCTGCCAGGATAAACCACGCAGCTTACCTTTGGAATCCGTGCCCACTTTGGCTACATAGGGCAGCATCTCCGATACATCGGCATGATATGGTGCCTGAGACAGATCATCCCAGTACCCGCTTTCTACAATTTCCTTAACATGTGCATACTCACCCATAAAAATGTCCGGAGCATTTCTGCCCGACCTTAAGATGGGCTTAAGCTCATTTAAATATTCTTCACAGGGTACAATAGTCATTTCAATTTTGATATTCGGGTGCCGGTCTTCAAAACGATCAATAAAGCGTTCCGGTTCATCCCAAAAACACCAAAACGAAAGCACTACTTTTTTTTCTTCGGCCTGCACGGTCTGATTATTGCCGGCTATAGACGCCAAAAAGCACAGACCTATTACCAAAGAAAAAATTATTATTGTTTTTATTTTATTCATATATTTCTCCTTGAATTCATAAAATCTTGTTATTATATATATATCTTACCTTAACACATCCAGAGTAAATTCCAACCCTCATACTTTAGTATGAGGGTTGGAATTTACCTGTATCTTAATAAGCTGATATATACTTCACTTGACAACTCCCGTTCTTATTCGCCATAGTGAATAGTACACAGAAAAAAGGAGGCACATCATATGCTGTACCGAACACTTGGTAAAACGGGTTTCAAAATTTCCGAAATATCACTGGGCACTTGGCAGGTAGGCGGCAAATGGGGAGATGAGTTTAATGAACAAAGCGCCGAGCAGATAGTTAACCGCGCCATAGACCGGGGTATTAATTTTTTCGACACAGCCGATGTGTACAGTGACGGCCTCTCAGAGCGGGCGGTAGCTAAAGTAGTGCGTTCACACCAAAAAAAGCTTTATATTGCCACCAAATGCGGCCGACAAATTAATCCGCATGTATCTGCAGGTTATACTCCTGAGGTGCTTGAGCGGTTTGTGGAAGCAAGTCTAAAAAATATGCAGGCAGACTGCATAGACCTGATTCAGCTCCACTGTCCTCCTACGGAGGTCTATTACCGTCCGGAAATCTTTGAGCTGTTTGATAAACTAAAAGCTCAGGGTAAGATCCGTTTTTTAGGTGTGAGTGTGGAAAAGGTAGAAGAGGCCTTAAAGGCGATTGAATACCCCAATGTGGCCACCGTGCAAATCATTTTTAACATGTTCCGCCACCGGCCTGCTGAGCTCTTTTTTGAACAGGCCAGGAAACATAATGTGGGTGTTATTGTAAGAGTGCCTTTGGCCAGCGGTCTTTTAAGCGGGAAAATCACGGCTCAGACCACGTTCGGAAAAGACGACCACAGACAGTTTAACCGAAAGGGGGAAGCCTTCGATAAGGGAGAAACCTTCTCCGGAGTCGATTTTGAAACAGGTTTAAAAGCTGTTGAAGAAATAAAGGTCCTGTTTCCGGAGGACTCTTCGCTTGCTCAGTGGGCACTGCGTTGGATTCTCATGTACCCCGAAGTAAACTGTGTAATTCCCGGAGCTTCCCGTGCCGAGCAGATGGAACAAAATATAAAAACGGCCGCACTGCCTTCACTTACTAAATACCAGACAGCGGGCGTGAAAAAGATTTATGATAAGTACATAAAAAATCCTGTTCATTATCTCTGGTAGAGGAAAAATTGTTAAACAAAACATATAAATTGATCATTTTATTATGTATGGTGTTTTTTATTAACTGCATACAGAATGCTGTACATAATAATATAATAGAAAATATTATACCCACCAATTTAAAAAAATTAACCACAAGAGGTACGAATATTATTGAGGCAGAAAGCGGTAACATAATATATTTACGAGGAGTAAATTTTACCGGTGGAGTATGGGCATATCCCGGAACAACAGATTTTAGTATTTTAAAGTTTATGACATCAGAATGGGATTTTGAAACAATAAAATCCTGGGGTGTAAATATAATTACATATTATATGGATTATGCCTGGTTTACAACAGAAGATGGCTATAAGCATATGGAAGAAATATTCAACTGGAGTAGAAAATATGATATTTATATCATACTCCATATAAATGTGTGCCCCGGCGGAGAAAATCGAGGAGGAGCGGCTTTCTTTAAAAGTGAATCCCATAAACAAAATTTATTGGATTTTTGGGTAGAGTTTACCAAAAGGTATAAAAATAGGGAAGAGATAGCGGGATACTGTTTTATTGATGAACCTCATGCTCAAGGATCTGATATTCAGTGGTCGGAAATGCCAAGGCTTGTGAAGGCGTACATGGAAAAGGTAATAAACGCGGTCAGAGCAATAGACAAAATCACACCTATCCACATCCAAACAATTTACGGAGATCCGTATGCAGCTTATGACATTGATAAAAACAAGAAATGTATTGTATATAATTATCATTTTTATCTGCCCATGGGTTATACTTCAGCCGGATATACATGGATAGGTAATGCAGGAATTCCACTTGATATAAGCTATCCCGGAGAGTATGTAACAAATGTACAACATAATCGTAACGGTTCGCAAACACTTGATTTTCCCATTAATGCAGACAGTACATCAGACAAGTGGCAGATGATTGAAGTATCAGCCCAGGTTCCCCGCGACGGCACCAACGCCGCGTATCTGAATCTTTACTGCAATGGCGATAAAAACGCTATAATCTATTTTGACGACTTCTCGTACAATACGGACGGCAGCACTCAATTTCACAGTGTTGACTATGGCTCTTTTGAGGAATGCGATGATTGGGATAACTCCATACCTTTGGTCTGGATCAAGTGGGATAATAACGGGATTAATGGTAAGGGCAAAAGAACAGCTCAAGACGCGCATAACGGTAATCATTCACTAAAATTCTCGCACTGTGCCGGATTAACATATTATGAAAATATCGATTACTGGCTTTCATCCGCAGGAGCAATTAAAGTAGCAGGCGGGCAAACATTAAAGATAAAATATTGGGTAAAGATCCTAAACGGAACGCCTAATGTATACGGTATTCAGATAAAATGGGCGACCATCCAGAAAGACTATCTTGATAAAGCTAAATTGAGATCATTAATTAATGAAACCATTATAAAAAGAAAAAATACATCTAACCGGCCCGTGTTTATAGGAGAGTTTTCTCCGTCACTTGCCAGTAAAAGACCGGATAATGTGCGCTATCTGAATGATACGCTCGAATATTTTAATAAGAACAACTTAAGCTGGACCTTTTACAGTTATCGCAGTCCGTACACCAATCCGGACAGATTGTTTCTAGGAATAATTTACGCAAAGGATGGACTGACGACCGATAAATACTGGTATATTGATACTGAAGTTCTTAATGTATTAAAGCAGTATTATTGAATATAATTTGGATTTTATTTAAAATATCTGATATATGACAAAATACACCACCTGTGGTAAAGAAGAATGGACCGATTACCATATCCCTCTTGTTTACAGAGAAGATATTTTTCTTGCGGAATTCTCCTCTCATTTATGCCAGCTTATATTTCTGGAAAACGGTGAGCTGATTCTTAAAGATCAGGAATCTACGGGCCATTACTCCGCGCCTTTGATTCTTTTAATCAACAGTAAAAACAGGATCACGGAGATGAAATGCCGGAGCACATTGTGTTATAATTTTATCTTTACACCGGATGCCTTAAACTCCAATTACAATTTTGAAACAGACTGGACCCTTGATTCCATGTTCTTCTTTCTGAAACCATTTATAGATTTGCCGGAAAATGGTTACAGCTGCCGCTCATTTCCTCATGAATACAACCTGAGATTATCTCAACTCTGCCGGAAAATGTTGCTCCACTTGAAACAGCAGACAGTACCGCAGTTCTGGCCTTGCTTAAGTCGTTCCTATTTTATGGAGATTCTTATACTTATTGAACGCTTCTATTATCTTTCCCAAGAATATAAGGAATTATCTATTCCTGAGACCGGTACTAAAATAGATGAAATATTTATCTATCTCCATACCCATTATAGTGAAAAGATAACTCTAGACCAACTGTGTCGTTGCTTTGCCACCAACCGTACAACGTTAAACCGACTTTTCCAGGATATATACAATACGAGTGTGATGGCCTATCTTAACAGTATCCGTTTGGAGATCGCAGTGAGTCTTCTCAAAAATACCATACTTCCGGTAAACCAAGTGGCGGATCGAATTGGTATCGATGACCTTTCTTACTTCGGAAGGATTTTTAAACAGAAAACCGGATTCACTCCGTCAGAATTTCGCAAGACTATACCCTCGCCTTACAAAGCTGCGTATTAACTCCTTACGTAAATGATGCAAAAAAATAATTGTATATTGTGCTATTTTTTTTGCATATTCTTCCTTCATTCTTAAACTGTAATATTTTAAATTTCATTCACAACACAATTACTAGAGGAGGTTTAACCATGATAAGAATTTTCACTGTAGCTATTATAACAAGTATCATTTTATCAGCTTGCTCGAAATGGAATGAGGTACATCAAAGTGAAATTGATTTTAAAGTAAGCGCAGCCGGCTTTAATGATGAAAACCACGGTATAACCGTGGGTTATGCCGGTGAAGTTCATTATACTGCCGATGGCGGTAAAGATTGGAATAGTGGTGATAACAAATCATATTGCCGCTTCGGTCTGGAAATTATAGACAGTAACATTGCCTACCATTGCGGTAATGCGGGACATGTTGGTTTCTCTAAAGACGGAGGAAAAACATGGCAGCGTAAAACAAGTTTCGGTGATATGGTGCCCCGACAATGCCGGTATATGAGCTTTGTTGACCAAAAAACAGGCTGGGTTGCAGCTCCAAGTAGACTTGCTTCCACTAGCGACGGGGGATACACATGGAGCGAGATTGTCTTACCAAAGGAAGCCGGCAGTATTAAGGCCATTAGTGTCTTGTCGGCACATGAAGGCTGTATATTGGATAATAATTACATGTTATACTTTACAAACGATAATGGAAAAACATGGCAAAATCAGTCGGTGAAAATACAAAGTGAAGGAATCAATAAAAAAGTATCCTCAGTACCCAATACGGCAATGAGATTCTTTGACAGGGACACGGGAATAATCATAGCAATGGCAACAACCGACCAAAATACAAAATTGCTTGAGATGAGCACAACCAACGGGGGTAAAACCTGGACGGAAGAAGAAATACCCGTATCTGTATTTGAAGAGAGCACCATATTTTTATCAAGGGATGGAAATACACTAACATTGTTTGATAGAGGAGAAGGGATGAGAGTATTGAAAAGAGCGGGAATATAAGATGTTATAACATCCTTAATACGCTATTATCTTAACCACAAGCCGCAGCAGCAAAATCTTACAGATTTTGCTGCTGGGTAAACTTTATAACACTATCTAAGGTGAAAAAAGAATGTTTTCCGCCCGGTCAGCCTTTTTAGCTGAGTCAATCTTTCCTTTGCTTTTGATATGAGAGCTTTCTTACAAATTTGGATTTAATCCGAGAGAATAAGAGTGACATGGAGTTCTTAAGCTCAACTTCGATAGCACGCGGTTGGGCCTTGGCATAGTTATGTTCAAATTTCCCAAACTCGTATTCAACTTTCTCATCCGCCTTGCCGGTAAACACATGAAGCATGGCTGCCTTTATTACTTTATAGAGAGAAATAAACAGTCCTTCATCATGAATCCGTCTTACTGAAAAATTAATATGGATATCTCGCAGAACACGAAATTTACCAATCTTTGAGGCGCGTAAAATGTAATCGTGATCTTCGGAGAGCCTGCGTGATTCGTCAAAACCGCCAATGCTGTTGTGCAGGGTACGGCTGGCAAAAATGCAGGCGCCGCTGCCCTGTGGTTTTATCCTCTCCATGATTTTAAGATAAATCGCATGAAGCTTAAAAATAATAACATAAAAGAGATTTCTTTCATGCAGCGGCTTTAATCTGGGCACACAGATATCGATGTCCTTTTTTTGAACTCTTTTTACCAGACGAGTTACAAAGGAAGGAGGTATTTCCTGATCCGCATCTATAAATAAAAAATAGCGTCCGCGGGCAATTTCAGCTCCCCTGTTGCGGGCAACCGAGGGAATACCGCCATCCACTACTTTAGCACCGTATTTTCTGGCGATCTTTCGGGTTTTATCCTGCGAATGATTTTCGGAAACAATTATTTCGATTTCCTTATACGTCTGCTTCTTTATTGTTTCAAGCAAATGGGTGATAAAATATTCTTCGTTATATGCCGGGATTATTATGCTTACCATACTACTGGACAAAAGCCCCCTTTTCGAATAGTATAGGTACGATCTTTTTGGCGCCGTACCCAAGTGGTAAGGGAGAGGTCTGCAAAACCTTTATGCACCGGTTCGAATCCGGTCGGCGCCTCTTTTCCCTTAAAATATAATCCATTGCGGTAAACCGCAATTTATCATTGGCATAATTCTTGTAACAATAACAAGAATTATGCCAATGCTAGTATATATTATACGACTTTATCGCGTTTTTTAAAGACCCTTCTTAAAAAAAGGTTAATTAAGCCCCCGCTTATACTCACCGACTGTCCCATCCTTAAGATGAGCGAGTAAAGCAGCCCGTCCGCGCGGAACATACCAAATAGTGTAAAAAATATCACATATACTCCTTCCACCGGCCCTAGTCCGCCGGGAGTGGGATAAGGAATTAAACTGAAAATAAGAGATGAAAAATAAATGATAAAAGAAAAAATCAAAATCATTAAGGGTGAGTACCCCGTAGGATATAAAAACGAGATAATATAATAACTTTGAAATACTTCAATAAGACTGATAACAAATCCAACTACACTGGCAAGATAAAAAGCTTTCTTTTCCTTTATAATTGTAGAAATATCGGTTTGGAATTCCTTAACTATCATTATTACCTTTACCGCCGTTCTGGGACGAACTTTCAATAGCGGACGCAGGAGAACTTTAAAGAATTTATTAAGAAAAGATTTATCTTTAAACAGCTTGATAAGTAAAAATATAAACAGGCTGACAAAGAAAACAATAAAGAGGGTAGAAATAAAAATAACAAAGAACTCGGGTTTTAAAATAATTATCAGCAGAGCGAATCCCGTAATAATACAGGGGAGTTTGGTGAAAAGCTCTATATATTTATCTAAAATAACCGATGCCAGTGCTTTTTTATATGTTATGGAAGGATCATTGAGCACCGCAGCCCGTGCCGGTTCTCCTCCCAAATAGAGTGACGGAGTGAGATAGCTAATAGCAAAACCGGTGAGTCTGGCGGTAAACAGGGTAAAGAAAGATCGTTTTGATCCTGCCTGCCTGAGTAAGATAAGCCATTCCACGCTTCCCACACCGTGTTTTGCAACTTGAATTAAAATAAGCCCGCAAAAAAAAGGAACAGTAATACGTGAGAGTGTACTGGCAAATTTGTCATAATCCTGGGCAATAACAAAACCAAAGTACACAAAAAGAGCGATAATAATTACTAATTCAATAAATATGATAATTATCTTCTTTGTTTTACGCTGCATAACCTCATTCCAGCCAAACCTATAGAATGTTATACCAATACCTGGTATATGGAGCATGCCTGTTGCTTAATCAATCAACCATCAAGAATGCATACTAGATACATATTATTGTTCTAATATTCAATTTTTTTAATTATTTTCTTCAGGATATTTATACAGCTTTTTAGCATAATTTTCTATAATATAAAAGCCTTTTTCAATGCTTTTTATTGCTGATTCCTCTATCACCACCTTGCCTCCCCCCTGCGGCAGATCTACGGCGTACTTGGGCAGACATAATCCGGAGATCCGGCAGCTTAACTGCCTCATAAGTTTTAATCCCCTGCTGATACTCGTTCTGAAATGAGCGGTACCCTTGGCTAAATCACCCTGAAACAGGTAATAAGGCTTTACCCGAAAGTAAACTAAGCGGGAAAAAAGATCTGCTAATGAATCTGCATTATCGTTAACACCTTTTAAGAGCACAGTTTGATTTAATACCGGAATTCCCGCATCGATCAACAAGCTGAGGGCTTGCCCACTGTCTGAGGTTAACTCTTTGCTGTGATTATAATGGGTAACTAGCCAAAGGGGTTTGTACCGTGCCAACAAGGCGATTAAATCGGGGGTAATACGCTGGGGCAGTACTACGGGAGTCCTGCTTCCGATGCGTACTACCAAAAGCGGATTTATTTTCCTTATTACTCGTAAATATTTATCAAGTACAGCATCCTCCACCATGAAAGGATCTCCCCCCGTAAGCAGGAGCTCTCTGATCCGTTTATCTTGAGCAATATAGCGAGCCGCTTGTTGCACTTGCGTAATTGTAAGAGCTTTTTTCCGTGTTCCGGTGAAAAACCGTCTGAAACAGAATCTGCAGTGCACCGCACAGCTATCCGTTAGTTTCAGAATACAGCGGTCGTGATATCTTCTTACCAGCCCGGGCATAACCGTACATTGCGATTCACAGAGCGGATCGGCAGCTTCATAAGGCGCGTATACGAACTCCTCAGCAACCGGTATTACCTGGCGTCGAATCGGGCAGCATGGATCAAGCGGATCTGCTAATGAAAAATAGTATGGAGTTACCAAAAAAGGAAGTACCTGTGTATGGGAATCAGTCTTGAAAAAATTTTCCTCAAGCCTTGTAAGCCTAAATGAATCGGGAATATCTTGTCGCTTTTTCAGCCTGTGTCGCAGTTGATAGTGCCAGTCCGAACTATCCATCAGTTATCCAAAGTAGCACGTTAATTTGCTTTCAATCAAGCTGTAATTAATGTAATCTGTGGTTAATATGTGTTAGATTAAATAATGTATGACGTTTCTGAACTGAAACTGGAGTTTTACGTGGCCCCGATTGTATGTCTTTTAACGGATTTCGGTGACAGCGATGCCTATACTGCCAGTATGAAAGGAGTATTGCTGTCACTTTGTCCGGAGCTTAATCTGATTGATATTACCCACCAAGTTCCCCCGCAGAATGTGCTTTCGGCGTCTTATCTGCTTTTGAGCGTATGGGATTACTTTCCCAAATTAACCGTATTTATATGCGTAGTTGATCCGGGAGTGGGCTCAGACCGCAAGGAGATGGTCTGTTTTCTAGAAGGCAAATACATAGTCTGTCCTGATAACGGAACAATAAGTTTGCTTTCAAGAATGAAAAAGCAGCCTGCCTGCTATCTGTTACAAAGGCAGGTTATAGAACGCACTATAAACCGCAAGATCAGCACTACTTTCCATGGCAGGGATATCTTTGCTCCTGCCGCAAGTCTTATTTGTAATCAGAAACAGGATCAACTCATGCAGCGGGAGATGGATCCCCTGATAATTCCTCATGTTTATACGAAAAGCGACAGAAAAAAGCGACTGCTCAAAGGTAAGATTCTGCATATCGACAGATTCGGCAACTGCATTTCCTCTATCCATAAGAGCCAATTGAACCAATCACCTTCGCCCCATGTCGAAGTGGAATCACACGACATTAAAATCAATACAATCAACAATACGTTCTCAGATGTAACCCCGGGTAAACCGGTAGCGTACTGGGGCAGCATGGATTTCTTGGAAATAGCTATCAGAAACGGGCACGCGGCTGATACATTGGGTATCGCACAATTAACTGAAGTAATACTTCAACCCGTAACTACCCGCTCTTGACAATTTATTAGCAGAAGTCTATACAGGTTAAAAGAATACCTTCTGATCCCACAGTAAAGAGGAGCAGCTGCATGAAACCAGGCGCATTGTTAGTATATATCCCCGCTCTTTTAATTTTCTTGTTTTTTTCCTGCCAGGAAGATTTGGCCACACCTCCACAGCGGGTAAGCTATGGGATTGGATACAATCTAGGGCAAAGAGCCCGCTATGATTACGAGAGAGCAAATATAGCGGTGGATTATAATTTGGTCGTACGGGGTTTTAAGGATGGAATTATGAAAAATGATACGCCTATTCCCTTAGACCAGTTAATACAAGAAATCGAAAGCTTTTTCTTAGAAAAACAGTCTGAAATAAATATTGAAAAAGGTAAAAGTTACCTGGAAATGAATATAACACGGGAAGGTGTGGTAGGGCTGTCTAACGGTATGCAATACAGGATACTTATTCCCGGCACAGGGCCCAAACCCAAAAGGAGCGATAGCGTGGTCTGTCATTACCAGGTGACATCAGTAGACGGAGATCTCTCCCAAAGCTCATACATGCATGGAGAACCGGTGGAGTTTGCCGTAGACGGTGTAATCAAGGGCTGGACTGAAATCCTTCAACTTATGCCCTTGGGATCAAAATGGGAAGTAGTCATACCGCCCGAACTTGCCTACGGTGACAGCGGTTCGGCTGAAATCGGACCTCATGAAACCCTGGTATTTGAAATTGAACTTTTAGAAATAAAGGGGATAAAATAATGGAAATAACCATTAATCCATCTCATGTTCGAGGACAGGTGCGGATTCCCACCTCCAAATCTCATACCATACGGGCACTGCTTATAGCCACACTGGCAGAGGGTACTTCACATATCCTTCATCCTCTTGTTTCAGCCGACACCCTTTCCTGTCTTAAGATATGCAGACAGCTGGGTGCTGTAATTCATGGAAAACAGGATGAATGGCAGGTTTTAGGTACGGGTGCCCACCTGCAGATACCTGACAATGTATTGGATGCAGGCAACTCCGGCACCACACTCTACCTAGCCTGTGGCAGCACAGCCCTTTTACCGGGCTGGTCGGTTTTAACAGGTGACGAACAAGTGAGACGCCGTCCTGTGGACCAGCTGCTGCTTGCTCTTAACGACCTTGGTGCGGAGGCGTTTTCCACACGCGGCAATGGCTGTGCTCCGCTGGTTATAAAAGGGCGTTTAAAAGGCGGAAAAACCCGTATTAAGTGTCCGACCTCACAATACCTTTCCGGCCTGCTTATCAATACACCACTGGCAGAGGGCGATACGGAAATTGAGGTTACGGAGCTGAACGAAAAACCATATGTTCAAATAACTCTGGACTGGCTGGATTGCCAAGGCATACATTATGAGCATGATAATATGCAAAAGTTTTTTATTAAGGGCAATCAAAAATACAAGGCATTTAACAGGCAAATTACGGGTGATTTTTCTTCGGCCACCTTCTTCCTCTGTGCTGCGGCAGTAACCGGTAATAAACTCGAACTTTTAGGCCTGGACATGAACGACTCACAGGGTGATAAAGCGGTTGTAAGCATGCTTGAGCGCTTAGGGTGCGAGGTCAGCATTCAAGATCAGGGGCTTACAATTGAAGGCAAAGAACTTGTCGGACAAGAGCTGGACATAAACAGTACTCCGGATGCCTTACCCGCCTTGGCTGTAACCGCCTGTTACGCGCAAGGTTCAACCCGGCTGGTAAACGTACCCCAGGCACGGCTTAAGGAAACGGACAGAATCAAGGTAATGTGCGCTGAACTGAAAAAGATGGGAGCACATGTGGAAGAACTCCCCGCCGGCATGGTTATTCACAGCAGTAAACTCAAAGGCGCACGTGTGGAAAGTCATCAAGACCACCGCGTTGCTATGGCCCTGGCAATCGCCGCTCTGGGCGCAACCGGTCCAACTACAATTAACAACGCCGAATGTGTTGATATCACCTTTCCCGATTTTTTTAAACTGCTGGAATCGATTACTGAAGTTTAATCTATTGTTATTATTGCTGATTAATTGATCTCATCAATGTAAACCAGAAATTTGATCCCTCACCCTCCTTGCTCTCTACTCCGACTGAACCTCCTTGCATCTCCACCAGTTGTTTTACTATAGCCAAACCCAAACCGCTCCCTGCGGATGAACGGCTGCGTGAATTATCAGAACGGTAAAAGCGTTCAAATATATGAGGCAGGTCTTTGCGGGGGACACCTATTCCGCTGTCTTTAACCTCAACCTTGATTTTATCGTCCTCTAATAGAGTTGTTATCAGTACGGCGCCTCCATCTGAAGTAAATTTAAGCGAATTGAAAACAAGATTTGACAGGATTTGTGATACACGCTGGATGTCGGCATAAACAGGCGGCAGACTTTCTGCAAGAATTGTATTTATGGCAATCTTGTGCTTAGCCCACGCTATTTTTTTAAAACTACGGACAGTTTTAAGCACCACATCATTTATAATAATTGAATCCAGCTCAAGCTCTATTTCCTTTGTTTCCAGCTCGGATAACTCAAACAGATCATTAATCATTTTGTTTACGATATCAATTTCGTTCTTGATGATGTTCAAATATGTTTTCCGCTCACGGCTTTTCTTTTTGTCATTTGTTGATAACGATTCAATATGAGCCCGTATTGAAGATATCGGGGTGCGTAATTCATGGGAAACATTGGCCACAAGTTCCTGTTTGGCTCGGAGTAAATCCTTTGCATATTTCTTTTCTTTATTCAGTTCTGACACGGCCTGTCTGAGTTTATCCGACATCACATTGAACTGCCGGGCCAGTTGGCCGATCTCATCATTGCTATTGATTTCGATAGGTTGAGAGAAATCCCCCTTGGCAATAGACCTACTGGCTGCGGAAAGCTGTTTTAAAGACTTTGTTAGTTTAAGGGCCGAACGGAAACCGAATATTCCCGCTATAAAGGCGGAGAAAAGAGAAGATATTATCACAAAAATGGTAATCAAAATAAAGATAAAAGCCATCCCCAGCCATTGATCATTATGCTGTGGCGGCATAATCGCAAGAACAACCCATTTTGTACGTCCGCTGCTATCCTGAATCGGATATGCGGCATATGAGCTGTTCGTATCATCATCGGGTGCGACCAGTTTACCGGTTGAGTTCACATCCAATTCCCCAGCTAGAGCGTTTATAATAAGTGGCGCGGCAATCATACTATCAGTTTCAGGAAGACCGCTTCCTCTCTGGTAGTGTTCATGATCTGAAGAAGCAATAATCTTTTTATGAGTATCGAGGACTACAATCGTATTATATGTACCGTCAATATCAAATTTGAATCTAAGATTTTCCTGTTGTTGCGAATATGAGATCCATCCATCTAAATAATTGTTTATTTTCGCTTCTAGATTGGTAATATCCGTGTCTTGTTCCGTGAATTCCGGCTGCAAGTAAGATGAAATTGATTTCGCTAATTCGCCAACCACATGGGGAGGAGGATTGGGAGAATTAAAAATTAGATATGCGATTCCTGCAGCCAGACAGCACTGCATAATAACAAGAGCGAGGATAATTACTCCCATATAGGAAAAAGTTAACTTCCAGCGCAATTGGGATGAGATTCTTTCCTTCCACCGTTTCAAAAAAAACAGCATTAGTTACCTCCTTTGAACTTATACCCCATTCCCCAAACCGTTATGATGCCGGATGCGGCTTTACTGTCTTTTCCTAATTTTTTTCGCAGATTCAGTATACAGTTATCCACCGAGCGTTCATAACTTGTGCACTCATATCCCCAGACATGCTCCAACAGATAATCTCTGTTGAACACGCGCCCCGGATGCGAAGCCAGTAAATATAACAGATCGAATTCCATTACAGTTAAATCTACAGCTCGACCGGATACCTTCACAACTCGATCTGCGGTGTGGATGTATAGGTCTTGAATCTCAATTATTTCAGTCTGTACTAGCTGAGATTGCTTTTTTACCATTTCTATACGGCGAAAAATAGCCTTAATTCTCGCCAGTAACTCGCGGATACTGAAAGGTTTGGTGAGGTAGTCGTCCGCTCCCAGTTCCAGACCTATAATTCGATCGATTTCTTCGGTTTTTGCGGTGAGCATTAAAATGGGAGTGGTGCTCTCTGTTCTAATCTGCTTACAAACTTCCAGGCCATCCATTACAGGCAGCATAATATCGAGGATAATAAGGTCAGGATTCTGCTGTTTTGCGGTTAGTAAACCCTTTTGACCGTCGAACTCCTGCAGTACGCTGTATCCCTCCTGTTTCAAATGCTTTTTTATAATGTTAGAGAGATTCCGTTCGTCTTCAATAATGAGGACAGTTTTCATTAATAATATCCCTTGTATACTATATTATATAACACTTTTTTGAATAGACCCTATTCATTTAATTAACGAGTAAAAATCATCTTCATTTCAGCGAAATCGATTGTCCATGAATATTTTTTTAAAAACTGATGTGAAATGATACCATCAATAATAAAATCCATGTACGGTGACCAGTAATTTTCCGGTGTCAAGGGCCCATATTCTCCTAACAGGTCATTCTGAGTCAGAGGACCTATATTTAACTCCTTAATAGGAAAGAATCCTGTAGCGAACGTTCCTCCACCGCCGAAACTGTTTTCTTTAATGCTCGTTTCGGGAACCGGTATTCCTGTATACTTTAAAGTCTGGATTGGCGCCGCAAAACAAGCTTCTGAGCCCAAACCGGAATCCACAAAAAATAAAAGATCATCTTTCCGGTTTAGTTTGCCCTTGACCAACATTTTATGGAATTCAGCCATGAAAAAGGGTACCTCGGTGATGTTTTTCTTCTGTAAATATTGTTTCAATAACCGCTCACCCTGCGCGGAGCGTGGACGGAGGATCAATGTGCCTGTTAAATAGTCTATTGTGGGAAGGAACTGCTGCAGAAATGAGGTACCGATAATGGCACCGAACTGGTATTTAAATTTTTCCTCAAATTTCGAATCTGTCAAGGTGATATGTTGAAGAGGTAAAATACATATCGGCAAATTTGAAACGGAAATCCCCCCGATCGCCAGTGAATCAAGTCTGGCAAATCCTGTTTCAGCCTGTTTTCCGCCGGCGTAGGTTCCGCTAAAACTGTCTATTTCTTTTATCCCCATGGAATCGGCAATTTCATCATCCAGTATGAAATACCATCCGCCGGTATCGATGAAGGCCAGGATCCTCCTGCCCTGGATTTCCACTTCTACCACAGGAAGGGGGTCGTTTATCACGAAGGGTACACGAGTTTCTTCAAGGCCCGCCCAGTCAATCTGATAAGGCCTTATATCACCAAATGATTTCATGAGATCCCACGTGGGGAGCTTTATTTGACCCTCCATTCCGGCAAAAAGGTTATGGGATTGCTCATATTGATTGGTATGGTGATAGATCCCGTATAACACAAGGTTTGCTTCAACCCGCGCTTGCAGATCAGCGGGAAACCGTTCCAAGATCACGTTTGCATACTCTTTTGCCTTTTCGTACTTTCCGAAGAGATACTCAATCTTGGTTATAAGAATAAGCGCGTTATATGTGCAGTCTTTTTTCTGTACAAGTGGTATGAGTACATCCTTAGCCCTTTGGAAATAACCGGCATGGAACAGTAAAGTGGCATATTCTATATTGAGGTTATTAGAATCAGGTCTATTCTGCAAAGCAATTTCCACCTCATCCAATTTGGCCAGGAGCTGCCCCCTATCGGGTTTACTTTCCCGGCAGTTAAATACTGAAAAACAGATCAGTATTATTATAATTTGTAGTAAAAGGTAAGCTTTTTTTGTTAACATAATCTTCCTCCATAATTTTATTTCAAACCAATCGTAAGAAAAAATCTCAATATGAGTGCATTCTCAAGATTGGTTGATTGCTTATCATTTGTTTGGATTAAAGAAGCGCTCCGGTATACTGAGTACCCTCCCTCAATCCCAAAGAAAAGGTATTCAAATAAATTTATAGTAATACTTACTCCGCCCCATATGTTAATGAGTGAGATAAGAGGATTTTCAACCGAATATTTATCTGTATTGCCTATATAATTGAGAGAAATCATTTCGGCTTTAAGTGCCAGTTCCAGATTCTCATGAGGTATAAAGCCAATAGTCAAATATTCCGGTAATATGCCATGTAAGCGGATATTATCTGTTAGGTTAAATTTAAAATTGAAATAGGGTATGGGGATAAGCACTCCGATTGTATAGGTCAATCCAAAGCCATAATAATCATTATTTTCAGTAAAAAAAATAATTCCGGCCAAGGTGTTTATTAACACACTGGAGGTGCTTACCTCTACTTCATATGTAGAAGCGATTTCCACCCCTGTTCCAAGGACAAGCATGCAATTTTCAGCAAGCTGCTGCAGCCACGTGAAATTATACGCAAAGGAATATATACTTTCCGCTATATTTCTATTTTCATTGGCAAAGCCGTAATGCATATTTTCCTCAAAAATCTGCAGATACGTGAAAGAGTTCAAGAAAACGGTTTCCCCTTCACCAATTATAAGAGGAAATCCTAATTCCGTTTTCAGAATCATTATTGGATAGATTTCAAATGATGTTGAGAATATATTCGTTTCTTGTCCGAATACGCCGTGTGCATTAAAATATAGTAAAAGTGTTGATAAAAGCAGTATATGATGTTTCATAATTATGTTATTCCTCTTAAACAATTTCTATGAAAAATATAACAGTGGTCTGTCATGGAAGCATCAGGAAATTGTCAAGAAAGTGTCAGAGTAAAACAGCTTATTTATTTTGTTACTCCTCATGCTTTCTCTCGTATATATAACTAAATGCATTATAAAACCTAATAATAAGACATTAGGTTTTTAATTATTATGAGGAGGTTAACATGAACTACCGTTTTTCAAGCATGCTATACTCGAAAGTAGTATTATTAGTAAGCTGTGCTTTTTTACTGATTACAGGCTGTATGGATACCCATATAGCACAAAATCCCATGGCTCGGGAAAAAGAGCTCAGATCCTTAAGCAAACAAGAGCTCGGCGTAGCGGATCAGGGGGAGACCATCGACGGTCTGCATCCGGACTTTAATACGGAAGAGTATAAGCGTATTTACGAAAATCCCTTTCTTAAAGTAAAGGACAATCCGCTTTCAACCTTTTCCATAGATGTGGATACGGCTTCTTACTCAAATGTGCGTCGTTTTCTTAATAACGGCTCACTTCCCTACGAAGATGCGGTGCGGATTGAAGAGCTTATAAATTATTTTACTTATGAGTATCCTGAACCGGAACAAGATACACCTTTTGCCTTTTTTACCGAGCTTTCAAGCTGTCCCTGGAATAAAGACCACATGCTGCTCCATATCGGACTGCAGGCCAAGAAAATCTCTCTTGAAGAGCTTCCGCCCAATAATCTGGTTTTTCTTTTGGATGTATCCGGTTCCATGAACTACTACAACAAACTGCCGCTTTTAAAATCAGCATTAAAACTGCTGGTTAATGAAATGAGAAGCATAGATAAAATCTCCATTGTAGTCTATGCCGGAGCTGCTGGACTGATACTGCCAGCCACAAGCTGTGAAAATAAACAGCCCATAATCCAGGCTTTGGATATGCTCAACGCGGGCGGATCCACTGCCGGCGGCGCGGGAATCAAACTTGCCTACAAAATAGCCAAAGAAAACTTTATTAGCAACGGCAACAACCGGGTAATCCTGGCCACTGACGGTGATTTCAACGTAGGTGCTTCCAGCGAAGGAGAACTGGTACGCATGATCGAAGAGAAACGCGAACAGGGCATCTTCCTAACCGTACTGGGTTTTGGCATGGGTAATTATAAGGATTCCAAGATGGAAAGTCTGGCCGATAAAGGCAATGGTAACTATGCGTACATCGATAACCTTTTGGAAGCCAAAAAGGTGCTGGTTTCGGAAATGGGAGGTACCCTGTTTACTATTGCCAAGGACGTAAAAATCCAAGTAGAATTCAATCCTGCTCTTGTTGATTCTTACCGTTTAATCGGATACGAGAACAGAATGCTTAGGGCGGAAGACTTCGCTGATGACACAAAAGATGCAGGCGAGCTGGGCGCCGGCCATACTGTCACCGTACTGTATGAACTGGTGTCGACTACAGACGGATCATCATCAGGCAGCGATCTCCGCTACCAGGATATCGATATCAAAGATGATGCTGCTTCCGGTAATGAACTGATGTTTATAAAATTCCGTTATAAAAAACCTGACGGCAAAGAAAGTAAATTACTTACGGAGCCTATAACTAATAATATGATTCCCTTGGAGAAGACTTCGAATAACTTCCGCTTTGCAGCAAGTGTTGCGGAGTTTGGTCTGCTCTTACGAAATTCGGAATATAAAGGAGCAGCCGGTTACCGTCAGGTACTTGATCTGGCCCAACAGGCGCAGGGTCATGATAAAGAGGGTTATAGAAAAGAGTTTATCGAACTTGTAAAACTGGCTCAAAAGCTGAATGCGCAGAATTCTAACTAACAAACCTTATAATATAGAAGGTTTTAGGTAATAAAGAGATTTTTAGAAGAAAAGTTGGCATCACTGGTGAGGTTCACGCCTAATTTGCGTAGCCCCGCTTCATCACCCGGAGTGGGAATGTGAGTGAGGTGAACCTCACAGCCTTTAAACTCCTTTAGTTTTTCCATAGCGATTGCGGCAACAGGATTGGTCGTGGCGCTCATACTTAAAGCGATGAGAGTTTCTTCCACATCCATGCTGGCATTCTTGGAGCAGAACACTTCCTTTTTTAACTTTTCAACCGACTTAACAATATTGGGCGGAAGCAGATGGATATTATCCGGTATTTGAGCCAGTTGTTTAATAGCATTGAGCACAAGACTGGAAGCAGCGTGCAAGAGAGGTGAGTTTTTACCTGTTATCAGCGTACCGTCTTTTAATTGTATGGCCGCACCACAGAATAGACCTTCATGCCCCTTCTGTTTCTGCACAGCATCATCAGCCGCCAGGTGTGCCTGCTGCACAACAAGTCTGTGTTCCGGAGTAATGCTGAGTTCTTTCATCAATAAAACATTTTTTTCCACAGTATCATATCCTGCCAGCCCCATCGCATATTCACAAGAATAGCGGAAGTAGCGGCGGATAATTTCCTGTTTTGCCGCCTCCTGTACGGCTTCATCATCAATAATTCCGTAACCTGCCCTATTCACTCCCATATCGGTCGGCGATTTATAAAACGAATCTTCACCACTGATTTTTTTTAGAATACGCTTGAGTACGGGAAAGACCTCCAGATCACGGTTATAGTTTACCGCGGTCTGTTTATAGGCCTCAAGATGATAGTGATCAATCATATTTTTATCGTTCAAATCAGCGGTAGCCGATTCATAGGCCACATTCACGGGGTGATTAATAGACAGATTCCAGATGGGAAAGGTTTCAAACTTGGCATATCCGGAACGCATCCCGCGTTTATGATCATGGTAGAGCTGTGACAGGCAGGTAGCCAGTTTTCCGCTTCCCGGTCCGGGTCCGGTTACAATGACCAGAGGATTCTTGGTTTCGATATAATCATTTACTCCGTAACCTGCATCACTGACTATAACATCCACATCAGTGGGATAGCCTTTTGTGTAGTAGTGTTTATAGACTTTAATACCGGCGCGCTCCAGTTTGTGTTTAAAGATATTGGTAGCCGGTTTATCTTCATAACGTGTAATCACCACACCCAATATATCGAGCCCCCAGTCCCTTAGGTCATCGATCAACTTTAAGGCATCGGCATCATAGGTTATACCGAAATCGGCCCGCATCTTTTTTCTTTCGATATCACCCGAGTAGATACAAAGCAGAATATCGATCTTGTCTTTTAATTGGCTTAACAGACGCATTTTTACATTCGGATCAAATCCGGGCAGTACTCGTGAAGCATGGTAGTCAAAAATCAGCTTCCCACCAAACTCCAGATACAGTTTATTATTAAATTTTTTAACCCGCTCCAGGATGGCCTCGGACTGTTCTTTGAGGTATTTGTCGTTATCAAAACCTATTATTTGCACAATCTACTCCCCCTCTTAATAATTAAAAACTGAGGAAATTGCAAAACTCAAAATATATTAAGTTAGTAAAATACTTATTCATTATACCATAATAATTTAGCAATTTCAATTTTAGAAGCTTCTTGCAAAAATAACATTTTTGCAAGAAGCTTGACTATTATTTATTATCATAAGTAAAATAAAATTACAACTTTACTTGACTTCAATCTACAGAACATATTATTTTTTATATATTCTGTAAGGAGGAATAAATATGGAAAAGTATTATGTATGCCAAGTGTGCGGGCATATTGAGTTCGCTTCAGCCCCTGCTCATTGCCCTGTGTGTTTTGCACCTCAGGAAAAATTCAAACAAGATGAAGCTGCTCTAATGCCTGCGGAAAAAGAAGGCAAAGAAAAGCACGTTCCCCAAATTATCGTAACTAATGAATGCGTACTCATTCCTGATGCCTGCCGTGACGTGCATATAAAAGTAGGATCGGTTCCTCACCCCATGCAGGAAGATCATTGGATCCAATGGATAGATGTATATGTAAACAAAGTGTTTACTGCTCGCTATCAACTCGCAGCGGAAAACCTGCAGGCTGCCGTAGGTGTGCATCTTAAAAATAGTGTTACAGGCAGACTGACCGTTATCGAGCACTGCAACAAACACGGCAATTGGATGGCGGAAGCTGCTCTCTAAAATAATATTCAGGCCCGGCCTAAAGCGGATTAGGTAATAGCCATAAACAGGGGGCTCTTGCCTTTGACGGTTTTTGTTTTTAATGCCTTAATAATCGCCACCGGGCAGCCTATCCCAAAACAGAGTAACATTATAACTTCAAAAATACTCATAATTAGTTTACCTCTTTCATTTAAATTATAAATATATCCTTATTTTTCCTGTCATGAATTTTTTTATTCTTAATTTACCTATTAAATGTTATAATAAAAAAGAGGATAAAAGCCAATGCGTATACTCCTGATTGAAGATGAAAAAAAAATTGCCGGTTTTATAACACGGGGTCTCAAAGAAGATAAATACGTAGTGGATACGGCTTTTGACGGTGAGCAAGGTCTTTATTTAGCTGAAATTAATCCGTACGATTTAATAATTCTCGATATTATGCTGCCGCTTAAAGACGGTATTTCCGTGTGTAAAGAACTGCGGAACAAGCATATTAATGTACCGGTTCTGATGCTCACTGCCAAAGACTCGGTAGGAGATAAAGTTCTGGGATTAAACTGCGGAGCAGATGATTATCTCACCAAACCTTTCGCGTTTGAAGAGTTCCTTGCCAGAGTACGAGCGCTCCTCCGCAGAAAAACAAGAGACAAATCTACCACACTCAAAGAAGCTGACTTGGAATTGGATCAGCTTACACATAAGGTAACACGTGCGGGTAAAGAAATAATGCTTACCAATAAAGAATATATGCTGCTTGAGTATCTTATGCTTAATGCAAACACAGTGATCACAAGAACAATGATTTCGGAACATGTCTGGCACGAAGATTTTGACAGCTTTACCAACGTCATCGATGTCTATATTAATTATGTTCGCAATAAAATAGATAAGGATTTTACAAAACAACTTATACATACTATAAGAGGTGCAGGTTATATTCTGAAAGAGTAAGGCAGGTGAAATTCAATACAATAAGATTTAAAATAAGCATTTTGTACACCACAATTCTGGGTATTGTAGTTATTATCTACACCGCTGTGCTCTATATTACATTATCATATAATCTTTATGATGATTTTGATAAACAGCTGACGGACAAAGTGGAAAAAATCGAGAATATCACAGATGCTTATCTTGATATTCTCGGATATGACGAACAGTCTATGCTCTTTTCCATTAAAAAGGCCCTCAACCTGGACGCACAACATCCGCAGCAACATAAAGTCGCAGAACTGGAACATTTTTGGCTTAACATCTTTCATAGCTTACAGTTGGCTGAAGATTATATTAATGTAATGAATATATCGGGCAAGTCCATTGCACGGTCAGCTCATCTTGATGAAGCGCTGTTTACTCTTTTTTCGCCGGATAAAACAGCTGCAGCCGGCAAAAAGCTTGAAGTTAAAGATATTAGGTTTAACAAGCTTGAGCTGCGGCTTATAAGTAAATACTTTAATACCAAAGCTAAAGGACACTATATCATTCAAATAGCAAGTTCCCTGGAATCCGTTCATGATTTCATGATCACACGATTATACTATAGAATAATCCCTATTCCATTTATCTTACTGTGCGGCTATTTCATCGGACTGATATTTGTAGCCAGAATGCTCAGACCGGTAGCGGAAGTTACGGCAATCGCAGAGCGAATTACGCATAAAGATTTAAGCCAAAGGGTCAATACAAAACATACCGATGATGAAATGCAGGCCTTGGTGAATGCCTTCAACCACATGATAGCCCGTCTGGAGAAATCATTTAGATACATAGCTGAGTTCAGCTCTCACGTTTCTCATGAGCTGAAAACACCGCTTGCTATAATAAGAGGAGAGATGGAACTTTGCTTAAAGAAAAAAAGGTCGGGCAAGGAATATACAAGGGTACTTGATTTAAGTCTGGAAGAAATCGCCAGAATGCTTAAGATTATCGACGATTTGCTTTTACTTACCAGACTGGATTACCGTCCCGGTTTATTGGCTTTTAAAAAAATCAATTTGAATAATTTTTTAAAAGAAATACACGATCAAAGTAGTATTCTGGCTGCAAAGAAGAATATTAATGTCACGATGCATCCAACGGAAAGTATGATGTCTGTTTACGCAGATACAATACATTTAAGGCGTTTATTTTTAAATTTACTGGATAACGCTGTTAAATTTACGCCTGTCGGCGGAAGTATCATGATAGCCATGAAGCGCGAACAAAAAAAAGCCGTCATCTCTGTTACAGATACGGGGATTGGGATCAACCCGGACGATTTACAAAAGATTTTCGACAAATTTTTTTGCGGAGATGCACAAACACAGAGTGATACCTACGGCAGCGGCTTGGGTTTGAGCATTGTACAATCCATAGCTCAAATTCACAACGGGAGTGTCTTGGTTAAAAGTCAACATGGAGAAGGAACAACGATCACTGTAACTTTACCGCTCTTCTAAAAAATCATCGATCAAATTAGAAAATATTAATCTTCATTTAATCCTCTTTTAATCTTCGATATGTTAGATTTACCTTAGATAATAAATATTGAAATCCGGTATAAAGGAGGTTTGCATGAACAAAATCCTCATAGTAGACGATGAAAAGCGAATCAGATCGCTCTACAGCAATTTACTGACAAATGAAAATTTTGAAGTCATAGAAGCTTCGGATATATGTGAAGCGGATGGGATATTAAGAAATGAAGAAATAATGCTTGTGCTGCTTGATATCAGATTGCCCAAAATTGATGGAGGTACGTACTTTAAAATGATGCGGGTCTTTCATGAAAAAACCAAAGTGATTGTGGCAAGCGTGTACCCCATAGATGAACAAATGCACCTCGTCCCGGATGCGGATGGTTATTATGACAAATCACAGGGAACGGATGTCCTGCTTGAGCAAATTAAAAAGGTATGTAACATTGAAATGATTTACCAAGATGCCGAATCAATAGTCAAGCTGGATAAAAAGAAAGCTCGTGTTACGATTTCTTTTAAAAGAACAAAAGATTTATATCCCGATAAAAATGAGCAGATAATATTGTCGTATAGGGAATGGAAAAATTTAATTGCGGTAATTCAACAATCAAAAGCTTACTTTATGTACAGCAAGCCGGATGATATCAAAAAAGGAAATGTCAGTATACACTGGTTACCGGAACATTATCCTGAACTTTCAATAGGCGAAAAATTTGATAATTATTTCAGCCCGAACGCATTTATTGAATTCACTACTATGATAGAAAGCGCCCACAAAAAATTCAGTGCAAAGCAATAATATAAATTAAGCTTGTCCAAAAAAATGTTAATATATATAATCTGTACAGCTTTCAAGTGCTCATTAATGGAAGGAGTTCTGACTGATGTTAAGATATCCAGCTCTTGCCTGCTGTTTATTCTGCCTTATCTCAATTCACCCCCTGCACGCAGATGTGGGCTTGGGTATTATTGTCGGTGAGCCAACAGGTATAAGTTTCAAGTATGATAATTTCCCCGTGCTGGGTGTGGCCTGGTCGTTTGAAAATTATTTTCACGTGCATGTGGATTTCTGGCTCTTAAATCCGCTGTTATCGGATCCCGTCACCTGGTTTTTGGGAGTGGGCGCTAAAGCTAAATTCTATTTTGATGAAAGAAGGCAGCAGGAGGAAGACTCTGAGTTCGCATTAGGAGTAAGGGTGCCCGTGGGTCTGCAGTACATTTTCGAAACCCATTATGAGCTGTTCTTAGAAGTGGCACCGGGCATCGAACTTTTTCCTGCTACCGAGTTTGATATCGATTTCGGCATTGGGTTTCGTTATCACTTTTAGAATTATAAAAACACAGTTAAGCAGCCGGCAGCCATGCTTTACAAATCGTTTATCTTAATAACCGTCATAATCATCCTCATCTCCGAAGTAGATTAAATAACCGATATGGATTTTTACCCCGATAAAAAGAAAAACCTCATCAGCTAAAAATAAAGCTCCTCCTCTTATTGCTCCTGCGGAAATAATCATCTGCCCGTAACTTTGCGCGCAGAAAACACATAACATTATGATAATAATTGTATTAAATTTTTTCATACTAAACCCTCCTTTTAAAGGATTTGACTTTATTCTATTATATATATAAATTCTGTCAATGAATTGTCGCAGAAAATAATATTAATTTGGATAAATATACAAATTTTGATATATTGAGAAAATTGCAAAACTCAAAATATATTAAATTAGTAAAATACTTATTTTCTATACCATAATAAGTTAGCAATTTCCATTTTAGGAGCTTCTTGCAAAAATGTTATTTTTGCAAGAAGCTCTATTATAAACTAAATATTATTTGGGAGTTAAAAATGGAAAAAAGAAAGTTGGGGAATTCAGATCTTCTTATAAGCAGAATCGGCCTGGGAGCATGGGCCATCGGCGGCAGCTGGAAATGGGGCTGGGGGCATCAGGACGATACCGACTCGTTAAAAACCATTCACAAAGCCCTGGATCAGGGCATAAACTGGATCGATACTGCCGCCATCTACGGGCTGGGGCATTCCGAAGAAGTGATAGCTAAAGTATACGCCGAACGCACTGACAAACCGTATATTTTTACCAAGTGTTCTATGGTCTGGGATGAGCATAAGAATATATCAAGCAGCCTAAAAGCTTCCTCCATACGTAAAGAAGTGGAAAACAGCTTGCAGAGGCTCAAGATTGATGTTATTGACCTTTACCAGATCCACTGGCCTAATCCTGAGCAAGATATTAAAGAGGGATGGGAAACCCTGGCCGAGTTAAAAAAAGAAGGCAAGGTACGCAATATAGGAGTTTCCAACTTTTCGGCAGTGCAAATGCAGCGCATAATTTCGAGTGCACCCGTTACTTCACTGCAGCCGCCCTATTCACTGCTCTTTCGCGATATTGAGCAAGAAATCCTGCCTTACTGCTCAGAGCACAATATCGGAGTAATCGTATATTCACCCATGGCTTCGGGGCTGCTCACAGGAAAAATGACCCGGGAACGAATTAAAAATCTGCCCGATGACGATTGGAGGAAGAGCGCCGATAATTTTCAAGAACCGCGGCTCTCAAAAAATTTACAACTTGTAGAGTGCCTTACACAAATAGGCAAAAAACATAACAAAACACCCGGAGAAATTGCTATTGCCTGGACATTGAAAAACAAAGCCGTAACCGCAGGCATAGTGGGCATGCGCAGACCGGACCAGGTTGACGGAGTCATTCATGCGGCTGAAGTTAAGCTTGATACGGATGATCTCAAGCAAATTGAATCTTATTGATAAAACACAGAACTCTAACTAAAAAAAGCGGCCGTCTGCTTCATTTTCGCTATTACCGGCACTTCGAAGGGACAGCACTCCAGACATTGACCTCGATGCCCACACTTTTTTAACTTATTTTTAAACCGGTAGTTCCTCATTTTTTGTATTTCATATTGTCCGATATTAAGACAAGATAAAAAATATATTAAGTGCCTGATCTCCATGCTGCCTGAACGTTTTAAGGATTTTCAGTTTCACATCAAGAGAATTTATATGCCGAAATGACTTTTCAGTGCAGTCCCGCATACACTGTCTTTAAACTGAGCCATGGCTTTTACTGCTGCTATTTTTCCTTTAAGGGGCGCCTGGAGAAAAAGTTTGATGAGGTGATCTCTCCCCTTTTCTCCTCAATACGGAGCCGCGGTGATGCTCACTTCCCACGCCCGATCTTCAAGGCAGGAGTTAAGAACATCTTCTATTTTTACAATATTATGGTGATACTCCTGTATTAAGATTTCTAAATTCCTTTTTCTTACAGATATTTCAGGATCATTCCGGATATTACCTTCAAGCAATGTCTTCAAATTGTTATCTCTTGACAGTTCATGAATAAGACTGCAGATCAGTTTTATCCTATAAATAAGAGACAATGCGCTTTCATTCCTCTTATAAATAGTTATATCAACAATATTTTGAGAAAGATAAAAACTAATTATATTGTCTTTAAGTCTTAAAATTAACGTTCGTGCCCATCTACTAAGCATAGCTATTACACCTTCTTGCCAACCATCCAAGAGTATTTCATTGTCAAATTGTTTGTCAGTAGTTCTAATATCACTTTCTCCTAAATAGCCCTTAAATCGTGATAAATTTGTCTCAGTTGTCAAAGTGATATTATAGGGTAGCTTATGGACAGGAGCAGCTTTAATCCTAATCCCTTTCAATTTATTCATTGATTCTATATAACATTCAAGAGAAATATTCATAACGTTTCCATTAATCTTTGGGGTAGTTAAAAATTTCCCTTGTTTGTATTTCAAATTCTTCTGCTATTTTTTTAAACATTTTATTTAAGGACCTTTTTGCTCTTATAGAAAAAAAAGCACCTCCAAAAAAAGTGAATATTACTACAATTAGAAAGAATAATTCCATAGTTTTTTATCAAAAAAATAGAATAATATATCATTATCGTCTATTATAAACGATAATGATATATTTAAGGAATATCTACTTATGAAATATAAAACAATGATATTACTATCAATCATCTGTTGTATTTTTATTTCCTGTAAAACCACACAACCCACAGGTTGGCGGTCCGTTATCCATAAAAGTCCGCTGGAAAAGATCGTTACCTACTATCATGCGGCCTTCGATTCTTCAGGCTTTGGGGTTGTTACGGGTTTCGCAGGGCAGATTTACTATACAACCGACGCTGCCGCCAGCTGGAAACTGGCATCCAGCCGCTCATTCTGCCTGTTCGCGCTTGAAATTAATGATGCTTATGTCTGGGCCTGCGGAGATAAGGGCAACGTGCGTGTGAGTAAAAATCAGGCAAAATCATTCGATATAGTCAAGGACTTCGGTCGGTCTGATCCCCATCACTGCCGATTCTTAAGCTTTGTTTCGGTTAAAACAGGCTGGATAGCCTCACCGTACAGCTTGGCCTTAACCCAGGACGGCGGCAGAAACTGGACCGCCCTGATTCTGCCTGAAGACTGTGCCCGGATTGCGGCAATCGACTTGTTTTCAGAGCAGGAAGGCATGCTTCTCGACGAAAAGGGTACACTCTATAATACTTCGGATCAGGGCCTGACCTGGCGCAAGTTAGCATCGACTTTAAAAAACTATAAGCTCGACCTTAATATCTATAAGTCGTCTGCGCTTGCCATGCGTTTTAAAGACGCGGAGCAAGGCATGATTGTGGCTAAGCTTTTACAACCTTTTTCCTGTGCTGTTCTCTTTACACAAAACGGCGGCATCACCTGGACGCAAAAAAACATAAGCACGGATCATGACTATAGAAAAAGCTCAATATATCTTTCAAGGGATATGCGGACAATCACGCTTCTGGATGCGGAAAATCAAACAGTGAGTGTGTTCGAAAGTAGATAACCGTTGTTACAGATCATCCTGAACCAATGGTGCTTTTATGGTTACCAAAAGCGAATGCCACGCATAGGCTTTCCAGATTCCTTTATTGTTGCGTGTCAAGGTTATAGGACGCGGAGAATCAGCCCCCGTACATTCGACAAAAACTTTTAACATGCCCTGTTCCATATCACCCGAAAACTGATTATATGAATACTTAAAGCTAAGCTTTCCTTCAGGCAGCCTGTATCCCTGCTCTGGTTTTGTTCCAATTACATACGAAAGCGGAAGATAAGCCGCATCTGAATCTTTACCGATGCGGTCTTGAATAAACTTTTTATCTTTAAACCCTATCGCATAACCTTTGTATGTCCGGCCCTTTACTAATAAATCGTTTGCCACGGCAATAACAAGACATTGTTCTCCCAATTCGCTGTCCCGCGTGTACATAATGCAAGCTATGATCATTACCGTGGCTCCACCTTGGGGTGTAATGGCCAGCTTGTTACGCAGAGCGATGAATTCTTCGAGTGAACCCGGTATCTTATCCACAGTTACCGGAGAAAGCTCGTTGTCTTGCGAGCTGACGGGCAGAGGAAAAGCCAGCAGCATCAAAATGAGGCCTAAGATAACGGTTTTTAAGTTAGCTATATAGTTCATATCAATAATTGTTATAAGTACTCATCAGGCAGTATTCAATATAATACATCTTTTAAGTCTTAACAATTAATGAAAGGAAAATAAGCGGCAGGTAATATTTGCGGTCTGTACCCTCTCTCAGTTGGGCAATTAGTCCGGCAGCTTGAAAACACGCACGTAATCTACGATCAACTCGGCGGGAAAGATATCATCGTCTTTATTACCGCCAAAACCGCCTCCGACCGCTACATTTATAATCAGGTGGAAGGGTATGTTGAAAGGCCAGACCCATTTGTCATCCACTTCTTTGGGATAAATGTATTAGTTATTCCAATAAGTTATATTATATTGTGCCTATATGATAGAGTCAAGTATCCGTACTTTTTTTAACGGTCAGACCGCCCTCATTAGCCGCAAACAAGACCCCGGCAGTTATATATACAACGATGGCGGTAATGAGTACTGTCTGAAAACCGAATGAAACCGACAGCAGTCTTCCCAGCACGGCTCCGGTTACGGAAAGCGCACCGTTCATACCCCATGCCCAGGGAAGCAGGCGCGGTTTGCTTTGGGACAAAGCACTGAGGCCATTGGGAAAGGGCATGCCCAGAAAAAAGGCTGCCGGAGCAATAATAAGAACCACCACAATTATTTTTAGCACAAAGGGTATGCCTAAAACGGCCGAAAGCAGAGGAGTGAGGCCAAATATATAAAATACAACACTCAAAACAATTCCTGCTACAGCTAAACGTACGATTTTCTTCTTGCTTTGGGCCAGGTAGCTGCTGCAGATGCTTCCGATTCCGGAAATAATAAGCATAGCGGTAATAACTATGGAAACCGATATCATGGGATTGCTTAAGAAAAAAACCAGGCGCTGGATTAAAAACATTTCTATCAGCATGTAACCTAGCCCTAGGCAGGCATAATAGACTATCACACCTGCTGTTCCGCGCTGACTGCTGAACAGCTCACGCCATCTTCCGGCCAGCGGCAGCAGAATGATGAGCGCGCCGAAGATCACAGACAGGATCAATACGGCCAATAAGAGCAGATAGCCCCATTCCTCGGACACAGCAGGCAGCTGATCGAGAAACAGACCCAAGCTCTCGGGTTTTAAAAACACACTATAGTAGGGTTTATCATCGCTCATGGGTCTCACATCAAAGAGGTACTTTGTATAGAGCTCTTCCTGCCTGCCCGCAAGCATTGTGAGCAGGGTTGTATGATAAAATTGGGCAGGCTCCACGTATTCCGGTTTGTTTTTTACTCTTTCCGGCTCGTCCGTAAACCAGGAGTAATAATAGTTAACCAATTGCTGTAGATCAGCCTCCATGGCGGGCATTCCCGGGTAGTAAATCAGGCTCATTGACAGTTTATCCGTAAACTCTTTCAGCCTGATTATTTCGTCCTGCGTGAAAGGGGTTTTCTTTATCAGGACGGTTGCGGTTGAGTTTAAATAATTAAACACAAACAACTGTTCCCCCGGATTACCATCTCTCTGATCCTTTAGTGATGCTACAACGGTTGAGAGGATTTTCACAACATTGCGCGGAGGTTTCAATCTGTCCCATACGGTAATAGAAAGGATGCCGTCCTTCTTAAGACTGAACATATATTCTTTGATGGCTTCCTTTGTATAGGTAAAATTCTCCTGAACCGCATATCCGCCGGATTGAGACAGTCCCACAGAGTCTATCAGGCTGATTTCCACAATATCAAAGAGTTCCCGGTTCTGCACACAAAAGGCCCTGGGCTCGCCTGTTATCACCTTTATATGCTGATTTTGCAGTCTGAATCCCGTAAAACTGCTGACAAACGGATCATCCCTATACAAGCGTATGATTTCGGGATTAGGTTCCACAACCGTAACAGCGGAAGCATTATTGTGTTTTGCCACCTCGATATTAATACCTCCGCCAAGATTTACCAGCAGTACATCGGGTTTTTCCTTAACAACATAGGGCGCTGTTACCGGCAGATAGTCCAAAAAAACCGCTTCCTCGGGCAGAGCTTCACCCATGATGACAATAGGACCATTGCCGTCTAGATAAAGCCCGCAAAAGGGCTGCTTTGGTACACTTTCTATATCTTGAGACGCATTCATACTCATACCGGGCGCGGAGTGAAAATAAGAACTTTTAAACACATGCATCTCTCCGGCCGGGCCATATATTGTGCTGGCAACTACCGAATCCTTATAATTGCGCGCATAAAAAATGGCCTTGCTGTTGGAAACCCGGATATTCCCCGCCAAAAGAAAGACACAGAGCGAAAAAAGCAGGGCTGCCGGCAGGGCAATAAGATATGATTTTTTTATATGCACTCTTTTTTCCTCACGGTCAAACCTCAGCACACAGAGCACAGCCGCCACGAAAATCATGAGTAAAATGGGAAGCAGAAGCATTCTCGTGGGCAAAAAGAACATAAAGCAGATAATAACCAGGCCTCCCAGCCCCGAGCCGCACATATTCCAGAAATAAAGCTTGTGCATCTGACTGCTTAACACCATAAACGAGATACCGATAAACAGAGCGCCCAGAAAAAAGGGTATGCTATAAATGAGATAAAAAGCCCCGATCCACACCAGCTGCCAGCCGTCCACACCTACAAAAGTAGGATTAAACGGTATTGCTTGAGCAGCCACAAAACAAAGCACCATAGCGGGCATAGTGGCAAGAGCTGTGAGTGAAAGCCATTTATTGGGTGTGGCCTTTATCTTCTTATGTACGAATGTCAGCAGGGTTCCCGCGATACCAAAACCAAGCAGAGCGGTGCTGATGATCATGGAACCGAAATTTGACCAGCTGCCCACGGAAAAAACCCTCATCACAAAGAGCTCATAGGCAATAAGACCGATGGAAAAGAAAAAAAGGGCAGAAAGCTTCAGGTTAATACGCCGCATCTAACTCCTCTTACCAAATAAGGGATATTATCTTGTATGCAGATGTTTGTCAAAAGCCTTGATTTGACAAACATAACTGAATACATTAATGTTGTATTCTTATAAAAACTATGAGAGGTGAGTTATGCCCAGTTGTAAAGTATGCGGTATCGATATTCCCGAGCCGGGGTTGTGCGCCGAATGCAAGGCGGAAAAATCCTCAAGCCCTAAAAAGACCGGGGGTTCACAAAAAATAAAAGCCAATTTCCGCTTCCTTCTCGTTCTCACCCTAAGTTCTGCTTTAGTGATTGCGGGAATCATTATTATTATTACCTTCCTCCCCCCATCCCCACAGCCCACAGCCGGGCAGTCTCTTGTCGAAGAGCCGGATACGGATCAAGAGCCCAACAGCTCAGATACTACCGATACGGAAGCGACCGCGGTGGCAAGCGCAGATACTTCTGCCGATGCTTCCGTCAACACCCAAGAGCAAACCACATCGGATGAATCAGCGGATAATAACGCGCCCGTAGCATATGATATTACCCAAAGCGACGACTTCCCGCCTATCGACAATAAAGATGATTATATCAAATGGATGCTGAAAGCTACTAAAGAGAGTGAAGCCTCTTTGTCATTGCGCTGGGAACGCGCACAATATATCATAAAAGCCGGTCAGGGAGAATTTGCCGACAAAAACGCCCTGAGGGCTTATCTTTTAACTCCACGCGAACGCTTTACCCGCGGCCAGAATCTTTTTCTTACCTACGGCGACAGACCCCTTCAAATCGGTTACGGCCAGACCATAACCGCTCCCAACGTCATGGCTATGATGACAACTT
>CAZEPL010000019.1:0-2219 GCA_964514135.1 uncultured Spirochaetaceae bacterium
TAATTATATGATCTTATTCTCTATAAAACTAAAATACTCGGTCTTACCTAAAATTATATGGTCCATTACTTCTATTCCTATAATATCACCTACTTCAACAAGACGCTGGGTAACAGAGATATCCTCCACACTTGGTTTACAATTTCCTGACGGATGATTGTGAACCAAAAACACTCCTTTGGCCCGGTCGGCAATCGCATCGACAAAAACCTCTCTGGGATGAATCAAACTTTGATTGAGTGTACCAATAAACACAACTCTCTTTTTTATCAGGCAAGACGCACCGTCAATAGTAACAGTTACAAAATACTCCTGCTTTTTACTGCATAATTCTTCCACAAAAGGCATGAGGTCATGAGGTGAAGTAATTGTGCGTTTATCTCTGACAAGATATCTCTGTACCAGCTCAAAAGCAGCAGCTATCTGGGCTGCCTTTACCGGTCCAACTCCCTGTATGCTTTGTAATTCATCAATCCGTTTTACAGCATTAAAGTCGCCGCTTATTTTTACTGCGATTTCTCCGGCCACCTTAAATACATCTTTACCCTTTACTCCATTACCTACCAGAATGGATAAGAGCTCTTGATCCGAAAGACATGGAGCACCCCTTTTTAAGAGCTTTTCGCGGGGTCGATCGTAAGCAGGAATATTTTTTAGTTTGGAGTATGTTTTCATTTTTATTTAATACTTAACACATGTTTAGTTTAATAAAAATAAAACAACGAGTCAATAAGAAATTATAATATTTAACAAAATAAAATTCCTGTTATTGCTTTTTTTAATTCTTTTACATTAATCGGTTTTTCAAAGAACTTATACACACCAAGTTGAGAGAGCTTATCCTCGTTTCCCACCAAGCCCCCTGACATTACTATAATAGGAATCTCCGGACACTGCTTTTTTAGTTCTTTTATAAGTTGGGCCTCCTGCATATCAGGTATGTGAAAGTCCGTAATAATGACATCATAGATGTTGGTTTTAACCAGTTGTAATGCCTTGCTTCCGCATTCGGCAGTATCTGTTTGGCAGACCGGAAACAGCAGATGCCTTTTTAGAAGAGAACGCATCACTTCGCTGTCATCAACCACCAATATTCTCTTTTGCATTTTACTTTTTCTCCTTTTAAACTTTAATTTATAATACCATTTTTAGTTGTGTTTATCAATATTATTACACATTTTTTAGTTAGTAGATATTTTAAGCTTTTCATAGTAAAAAATAAAAGCACTATATAGAATATTATGAATCTTCTGAATTTAGGTAAAACTATAAAACAGCTTCGCATGCAGCTGGGCCTGACTCAAGGCCAGCTGGCGGAGAAAATCGATGTATCCTATCAGCAGATTCAAAAGTATGAAAAAGGCGAATCGCAGATAAGCATTCTGCGTTTTATAGAAGTTTCAAAAGCGTTGGAAATCACTCCCCACGCACTGCTTGAAAAACTTATATCGCAAAAAATCTCAGAACCTCATATACAATATGCTTCAGACAAAACTCAGCAGGTAAAAGTAACTCCGGAGGAAAAAAAGCTCATTGGCTATTTTAGAAACATTAAAAATAAAGATATAAAAAGCAATATGTTAAAGTTATTAAAATCAGTGTCAGAGTCGGATTCGCCGAAAGAGAAATAATTATTTTCCAATAATTGATAAAAAGCTTATTATAAGAGGAACCTTTACTATGAAAAAAGTATTAATCATAATCTCACTTATTATGTTATTTTTGCTTGTGGGAGTTCTCATTTTTATTCTCATACCCTCTCCTGTTGACCCGGTTGCCTACAATCCCCCACAAAAGCCGGAACTTACCGGCGTGCTTAAGCCCAACAGACTTCTTGTCAAAGCCGAGCGCATAGCCGAGGGTATGATTGACGGTCCTGAGACTATTGCCATCGATAAAGCAGGCAATATCTACGGCGGCACACAGGACGGAAAAATTCTCCGTATTAAGCCGGGCGGCAGTGTGGAGCAGTTCAGCCAGACCGGAGGCAGGCCTTTGGGCATGATGTTCGACAGGCAGGGGAATCTTATAGTATGTGATGCGTATAAGGGCTTGCTTTCAATAGATACAGAGGGCAAGGTAACCGTGCTCACCACAGAGGCGGAAGGCATTGCCTTTAAATTTACAGACGATCTGGATATTGCTTCAGACGGAAAAATTTATTTCAGCGACGCAAGTTATAAGTTCGATCAAGCCAACTATCTCTATGATCTTCTGGA
>CAZEPL010000019.1:2319-35720 GCA_964514135.1 uncultured Spirochaetaceae bacterium
TCAGCGACGCAAGTTATAAGTTCGATCAAGCCAACTATCTCTATGATCTTCTGGAAGCGCGACCTCACGGACGTCTTTTGGTCTATAATTCGAACACAAAGCAATCCACGGTTCTGCTTGACAATCTTTATTTTGCCAACGGGGTGGCTCTTTCCCCTGACGAAGACTTTGTATTGGTTAATGAAACCTACCGCTACAGGACTCTACGCTACTGGCTTACGGGTGATAAAGCCGGTAAAAGTGAAGTGTTCATCAATAACCTGCCCGGTTTTCCGGACGGCCTTTCTTATAATGATAACGGCATCTTCTGGATGGCCATGTTTACCATCAGGAATGACATCATGGACAGAATGCACCCCAATACTTTTATAAAATCTCTGCTATCCAAACTGCCCCGCTTTCTTTGGCCCAAGCCATATCCTTATGGCCTTGTCCTGGCGCTCAACGAACAGGGGGAAATAATTAAAAGCCTGCACGATCCAAAAGCGGAAACAATTTATGAAATAACCGCCGTATTTGAACAGGACGGTTATCTTTATATGGGATTTTTACACAGGAATTACTGCGCCAGATATAAATTGTCGTCCCCCAATGAGTAATTTGGAAGGCGGATATCTTCAGTTATAGACAAGTCTTTTTATTTATAAGAAATACTCTGCATACTCATAATAATGGCATCTTCATAGTCTTTAAAAATTGATTGTTCGCCCGCAGCTTCCGTAATGAGTATTTCATTTTCATATACAATTAAAGATGTAAGATATATGTAGGATGCATTACCGTAAGGAAGTCCCCATTTAAAATAAACACCCTCTCTCTGCGTAGTCTCGAAACGCTGTTCCTCACCAATTACGGTATAGCCCTCTTTTTGTAACTGGCTCATAAGCGCCTTTGTCCAAAAATTGAGTTCCATACGGGGGTAGTTCTCTACTTTTTTTACTTTTAAAAGAATTCCCTCCGGACTCACCGCTTTATAAAGCACATGACCACTTTTATAATAATCTACTACCACTTCCGCAAAACCATCAGGTTTTTCAATTTTAAAATCCGAACACGCGGTTAAAACAACAATCAGGACTCCCGCTATAATAATGTATTTCAATTTAGAGTTTGCAAAGAACACGCTTAAAAGCCCTCCTGAATGAACTTATAAAAATCAATGCTGTTAATCCAATCAAAGGAAGAGGGAATATCCTGTGGGATGCTCTGCTTGAAATAATTTAAATTAATAGTAGCCAATGCGTACAGCCGGTCAACATATATTTTGCGTAATTTTCCTTTAAGCTCCTCTACCTCTTTTAACAGAGTGATTACTTCTTTCTCGATGGCCAGTGTTCCTTTAATATCGGCACGGTCCAGAAAAACAAGCGTATTGCGCAGCATCTCTTCCCGGCTGGAAATGCCGGACTGTATTTCCAAAAAGTTCTCACGCAGATCCGTAGCCTTGCTGGTCAGTGTTACCACGTCCTCGGCTGTGTTTTTAAGAAAATCGCGCAGCTCATCCATTTTATCCGAGGGAAAACGGATTACAACCTGCGTGCTGGACTTGACTAAAAAATAACCGCCCGCCTGTTCCGCCCACTGGGCTATTTTTTCAGCTATCATATCAGGATCAGCCACAAGCAATGTGGCATTCAACTGTTGATGCAGATAATCATCCGCAGAAAAGGTAAGGGTAGTAATCGTTAAGCATAAAACAGCAGCTAATAAATAACCTATCCTCTTTAATATCATTTTACTTCCATATCCTTTACCGCCTGCCTGATACTTTCATACTTGTCGTTATAAACCGACTCATCGGGGAAAAAGACCTCGATAACAAAGATTTTGTCGCCTTTTACTACAGTACCGATCAGATAATAAAACGGTTTACTATCCTTGCTTTTCAAAACAACTCCCAATACCTGACCTTCGGTAAAGACAGCAGTTTTCCTATAGAATTTTTTTAAATGAAAATTCAGCGCCTGCTGCCAAAAAGCCGAATCTCCTTTTGGCGAGTTTTTCGTAGTCCCGATACGAACACGTACTCCATCAGCACTTTCCGCTCTGAAAATAGCATCCTGTTCAAACACCGCGAAATCATCATCCAGCTTAATTTCAATGCCCCCATCCAGACTGATGAGCGAAGGAAATAACGGATTGAGATTGGCAATCCAGATAAAGGGGATCTTTTTCTGATCCACGTCGGCTTGGGCAATTCGTGCAATAAGACTAATAGTAATACGGGAATAGCGTATTTGATTTTCAACCAGCTTCAGTTCCAAAGTAATACGCTCGATTTCTTCAGTAAGCCGTTTGATTTCTTTTAATATTTCAAGCTGCTCCTTGACGTCCTGGGTACGACCCAGCAGGGCATAGAGTCTGTTACGTGTTTTTATACTTATTTGCAGCCGTGATTTTAAATCCGTATAGTATTCGGTTACATCGATTGTCTCAATTGACTTGTGTACAACTTCTCCCAGTGATAGAATTTGAGCGAACAACTCGCTGAACCGGGCTACAGGCACCCTTATGGTAATGGAGTCTTCATAAACATCCTCCACATAACCACCGCTGGTTTCCGCTATTTTTGTAATCTGTTTTTTAATATCTTCTACAACATCTACTTTAAGCTCACCGTAGCCTGAGTAGATCTTATTGCCGGTATCCTGTTTGGCTGAAACAAGATTGGCAGCAAACGCAGCGGGATTCTCATTCTCTGCTCCGGGCGGACCTTCGGGATTGAATCCACTTGCTTCAAACTTCTCTGCTTTACCATCCAACGCGGATATATCCTCTTCCACTCTGTTTAATTCAAGCTCTTTCTCGTTTACAGCTGAATTATCATAATTCGTCTCCGGGGAATCGGAATCCATAGTGTAACCACTAGGTTCTTTATAACCCGGGCTGCAAGAGACCAAGAAAATGAAAAAAAATAAAAGCATCCTTTTAAGCAGTTTCAGCATATATTCAATATTATACACCATTTATTCCCATGTTCAAGATAACTATATCATGTTTTTTATTTCATTATTGACTCTTTTACCTTTTTAACTCTATTATTTTATAAGATAGGAGGCCCTCTTATGAAACAAAAACCCACACCTTGTGAATTGCTTGCCAAAGTAGATATCTTTTCATCACTCGATGAGGAATCGCTGGAGCTCATCGCCCAGAAGATGACGCTCGTTCACTATAAAAAAGGCAATATCATCTGCAAGGAGGGTGAAACAGGCGACCGCATGTTCGTTATTGTAAGCGGTGATATCACCGTAATTAAAAAAGGTGCAAAGGGTGTGGAAGTGGAAATTACACTGCTTAAGCCCGGTGAAGTAGGGGGTGTAATGAGTATTTTCGACAAGGATGTACGCTCAGCCACACTACGTGCTAAAAATAATGTTGAACTTTTAATGCTGGATAAAAAAACATTTCAACACATCCTAAGAAATAATGAGCTTTCCAATAAACTGCTTGCATATCTAAGCCGGCAGCTGCGTGCGGAGACCGATACCGTGGCCAAACTGCTTTCCGGTGATGTGGACAAGCGTTTAAAAGTGGCATTTTTCGATACCAAGCCCTACACAGAATCGATCTTCCAAGAGCTTAACAAAGAAAAGTTTGCTCTGCATTTTTTCGAACCCCGTTTAAACACGAATACCGTATCATTAAGTTCAGGATTCCAGGTTGTCTGTGCTTTTGTAAACGATGATTTAAGCGCACCGGTCTTAGAGCTGTTGAAAAGAAACAAGGTTGAACTCATAGCCATGCGTTGCGCGGGTTACAATAATGTAGATATCGAGACCGCCCAAAAATTGGGAATCAGTATAACCCGTGTGCCCGCTTACTCTCCGAACGCTGTCGCCGAGCACGCTGTAGCTCTCTTGTTAGCTTTAAATCGTAAAATAAACAGAGCGTATAACCGCGTGCGTGAGGGTAATTTTTCTTTAACGGGCCTGGTTGGTTTTGATCTTTATAGGAAAACAGCCGGAGTAATAGGAATAGGCAAAATCGGTAAATGCCTTGTGCAAATCCTGCGCGGCTTCGGCATGAAGGTACTGGGTTATGATAAATATCAGGATCAGGATTTTGCCAAAGCAACTGAACTGCACTATGTGGAACTCGACGAGTTGTTTGCCCGATCGGATGTTATCAGCCTGCACGCTCCGCTTATCCCGCAAACCCATCACATTATTAATAAAGCTGTAATCCAGAAAATGAAATCCGGAGTTGTACTGATAAACACAAGCCGCGGAGCTCTTATCGACACCACAGCTTTAATAAACGGGTTAAAATCGGGAAAAATCGGGGCTGCCGGTCTGGATGTGTATGAAGAAGAAGCGGAGTACTTCTTTGAAGATCTGTCGGATAAGATAATTACCGACGATACCCTTGCCAGGCTTATGACCTTTAACAATGTTATTATTACCAGCCATCAAGCCTTTTTAACCCGCGAAGCACTGTCCGAGATAGCACGTGTTACCCTTGCAAGTATTACGGAATTCCAAGGCGGCAAACGTCTTTCAGAGCTTGCTAATACCGTAACTAAGATTAATAAATAAAGCACTCTCCTCAAAACATTCCCTAGCAGAATAACTTATCTTATGGGCGGATTATGAATACGGTATATCAGCCGGTCCTGAAATCAAACGCTTTATGGACTACTTTAAACAGTTAGGCACCACGAATTTTATCTACCAGGTTGGAGATCCCGTTGTGATCATGGTTACCGGGGACCACCTGAAAATGATTCCTGTAACCGTCCTGTTTATAAATCTAGTAAGGCCTCTTGTGTCATGGCCGGAACAGCAGCAGCCCTTGCGGCCGGCTATGTTACGGGAAATGGTGGTGATTTGAATCTGGCCAAACAACTCTTTTCTGCTGCCGAATCTGCAAATAGTGATACCGGATATACGGCAGCCAACGGTTTTTATGATTCAAACAGCGAATTTTATGATGAACTTGCATGGGCAGCACTCCGGATTTACCTTGCAACTGATGATGAAGATTATTTAAACAAGGCCGAGACTTACGTAGCACAGACCGATTGGGACGACTTTCCTACGATGGTGCGGGAGAATACTGCTGGACATTAAGTACGGCACCTTATGCTATAAACTCATGGAATCTGGTAGAGTTAACCATTAACGGAGTTGATTTTACCAACAAATGGGCCTTTGGCAGTAAATTTCCAGCTAAAATAAACAGTCTGTATTATATTCACTACAGATGCAATTATCCATGGAGTCACTTTGAAGCTAAATAAAAAACTCTATAATCGAGTATATTAGTAAAAATAAGAAACGGTATTTAGCAAAAAGCCTGGTTTTTTAAAACACCGGGCCTTTTTAATCCTCGAAGTACTGTCCAAAATAGCGTGTGTCATCCTTGAAAGTTATTTTTCGCGCTTATGGTCCATAATATATTGATACAGATCTTCATCTGTTCTGGGAGGAATTATTTCTTCAGACTTCATCTTTAATGTTATAGCAGCTTTTTTACATGTTGTAACACAAAGCCCGCAACCTATGCATCTGCTTAAATTAATCTCAGCCTTTTTATTTTCATTAACAGTAATAGCCTCCATCTGACAGCGCTTTACACAAACACCACAGCCGTTGCACTTCTCCGCCTCGTGCTCAACAGCATAATTAGAAGCAACATGGCGGGCAGGTCTTTTTAGTAATTTCAGTGTATATAAAATTCCGCAGCAGCAGCCGCAACAGGTACAGATAAACTGGGGCTCCTGTGCGTTAGCGGGCTGCAGTACCAAACCTTCTTTTTCACATTCATCCAGAAGCTCAAATACCTCCTGCCTGGATATTTTTCTGCCCCATCCCCGTTCAAGCAAAACATTGCAAGAATCCCTTAAGCTAATACAATTCTCTCTTTTATCAGTAAGTTTGCACGGATTATTCTGTATATAATTAGTTTTTCTGCAAATGCATTCGATTACTGCGATCCTGTCACCAGCCTTTTTAATGATCTCTCTGATCTCATCATAGGTGGCTATATTATGTTCAATAGTAATACTTTTATTAACCGGTATCACCCTCATCTGTGGTACGGCAGTGGTTAAGTATTCTCGTACAAACGCTTGTGAGTAATATTCTCCCGATTCTTTTAAAAATACTTTGGACAATTTTTTTAACTGCCCTTCAAACATACCCACTACATAAGGTACGAGCGCATATGCTCTTTGAGCATCGGAAATCTTATAATGAATCACACCTTTGTCTGCCATAGCTTTCAGTCCGGCCTCTAGCTGATTCCTATCTCCATAATTTTCTTTAATTTGTGCTGCCGACCTGTATTTATAATCAAGCTGCAGGGCTAGTCCGCTTCCTTGGGTGTGAAAAATCTTTTAAGAAGCTTAAGCTCCACACCTGTTTTGGTTGCGGGGAATCCTACAGGCATGGTATCCAGATGCTGTCTGAGCTGAGTATAAATGTCTGCATTCATAGGACTACGATAAGCGGATTAATATATGCTGTCAACGCGTTTAAGCAGCAGATAAAAATAGAATTTATTTAAAAAACCTTGACTCTCCCCCATAGGAGAGGGAGTAGCTTTAGGTCAGAGTAGACGTCTGAGGAGGAATATTTATGTCAAAAAAGGATTATAAAAAAATTTATAAAGAGTATTTCCATGCGCCGCAAAGGGAGCCTGTTATCCGGGAGCTTCCGCAGTACCACTATCTAATGGTGGACGGCAAAGGGCACCCAAACGACCAAGAGTTCCAGCAGGCGGTAGGTGCGCTTTTCGCCACAGCATTTGTTACCAAGTTTTTAATCAAGGCAAGCTGTCCTGAAAACGACTACGTAGTCTTGCCTATGGAGGTGCGGTGGTATATCAACAGGAACAAGCACGGATCCGCACGCTACAGCTGGACTATGATGATTATGCAGCCGCCGTTTGTAACTGAAAAGATTGTTGAACAAGCTATTACCGAAAGCAGAATCAGATCGGCAAAAAAGAAAAGGCCTATACCTAACCGGACAAATTGAAAACCTTGATACGGGTAAAATTGTTCCCAAATAAATAAGATTGGAAAAGAAGGGCTCCTTTTGTTATGATTAGCTCATCTAATAATTAAGGAGCCTTTTTGTTATCTATAGGTGAGTTTTCCAAAGTGACGAGCCTGACTATTAAGACCTTAAGGTATTACCACGAGCTCGGCCTGTTACCGCCAGCAAAAATTGATGAGTTTACAGGCTACAGGTACTATAGTGAACAATCATTTGACAGGGTGCATATCATAAATTGTCCTAAAAGACATGGGATTTACACTTAACGAGGTTAAATCGATTATGATCAAATGTGAAAATGAAAAAGAGATAGGGAAAATATGAGGAGATATCACAAGGTTTTTACAAAATGATGAAGACTCTCGGCGGTTTAATACGGGGAAAGCCCTTTTGCCTGCATTATGAAATAGAGTATAAAGAAGAAAACGCCAATTTCATGCCCTGCTTTGAGATTAAAAAACTTATTAGCATTCCGGGAATCAAATGCTTCTCAACCAAAGCGGGCAAGGCAATTTCTCTGGTTCACAGGGGTCCGTATAATACATTAGCAAAAGCTTATTTTAAGCTCTTCCAATATATCCAAGAAAAAAAGTATTCCATTACCATACCTATAATGGAAAGATACATAAAAGGGTCCGGGCTTGTTTTCAAAGATAATCCAAAGAATTATTTGATGGAAATTATTGTATTTAAAAAATAAAAAATCTCTTCATTCAATATTTATTATTTTTAAGTTTTCCTTTATTCTTAACCAAAGTTTATGTCTTATTTTGCCATTATATCAATTGCTACTTCTATTACTATTGCTTTTTGGGCCGGTTTTATCTATTCCAAAAATCCAAAAAACAAAGTAAACATCCTGTTTTTTCTTCTTTCTTTATCGCTCGTATACTGGTCGTTTACTGAATTTTTTACACGCCACACGGATAGTGCCGAAACAGCATATCTGTGGCTGAAATTGAATTTCCAGTGGTCTTTTTCCATCGCACTGCTGCTGCATTTTGTACTTGTTTTTACGAATAATTTAAAGAAAAAATATAGGTTGTACATTCTATCTGCTTTGTATCTTCCGGCTCTGTTTTTTTCATTAGTCGATATTTTCACCGACCATATTCTGGGAAAGGTTGTGAGGGAATCATGGGGTTGGAAGTATACGGGTTCCGACTCTCTTTTCTTTTTCTTGGCTACAATCTGGGCAACAGCATTACCTCTTCTTGCTATTATATTCTGTGTTCAAAAATACAAACAATCAAAAAGCGTAAAAAAGAAAAAACAGCTTCGCTCCATAATTATCGGTTCCTGTTTTCCCCTGCTGTTAGGTTCCGTTAACGACAGTATTCTTCCCCTGTTTCATGTTGTAACACCCGGGTTTACCTCGATCGGTTTTTTCTTGGGTATTTTCTTTATTGGCTATGCGGTACTAAAGCATGGCCTGTTTGATATAACCCCTGAAGAGAAACTTGATATTATTATGAAGTACACCCCTGATGTTATAGTCACCATCGACCGTGACGCCACAATTCAGTATATAAACAAAGTACCTGGGGGTTACAGTTATAACGATATATACGGTAAAAAGGCTCTTGAATTCCTTCATCGATCATATCATAAAAATTTTAAAGATATCTTAAGTAAGGTCTTTATTTCGGGTGAGTCTGCTATTTTCGAACACCAGGATAGTGTTGACAATTGGCGCATGTCCCGTGTTATACCCCTGATCACAGGAAAAAATAATATAGAATCAGCCATGATCATCTCAACCGATATAACTGAAATGAGACAGATGCAGTTATCACTTATAGAAAATGAATTACAATATAGGGATTTAATCGAGCAGTTAGCGGAGGGCATTCTTATTTTAAATAACGATGGCCTTATTCAATATGTAAATCCCACTGCGGAACAGATATTTAAGAAAAGAGCTACCGAGTTAATCGGACACCTGCAAAAGGATTTGCTCGCTTCAAATGGAAAAAATGCAGAGATCGAAATTACACGGTCGTCTAAGGATAAAATAATAGTAGAATCTAAAACCGTAAAAATAACCTGGGGAAATAAAACAGCATACCTGGTTTCGTTACGTGATACAACCCAAACAGTTGCCTTAAGAGAAAAATTAAAACGTTTATCTTTTTATGACGAGCTTACGGATTTATATAACAGACGTGGTTTTTTTGATATGCTCGAGCGCCAGATAAAGTTATCAAACAGAAAGAGAACAAAGTTTTTTCTCTTATTTGCCGATTTCGACGGTCTTAAAGAGATAAATGACGGTTTGGGACATGTGACAGGCGACAAAGCTTTGGTAGATTTTGCTCACATATTAAAGGGCTGCTTTCGAGAAAGCGATATTATTGCCAGGATTGGCGGAGATGAGTTTGCCGTTTTCCCCATTGATGCTGACAAAAAGGCCTGCGAGCTGCTTTTGAAAAGAATAGATCATACAATCGAAAAATATAATAGTGAAAACAAGCAACCTTACCAATTATCAGTAAGCATCGGCGCCGCCTTTTATAAGCCCGACCACCCTTGCACACCGGACGATTTGCTCAGTAAAGCGGACGCCGAGATGTATAAAGTAAAGAGAATGAAGAAAAATAATAATTAATTATAAACTTCAAATTCTCTTAATGAGAAACCACTATTTTCCATAAAAAATATTCTGATATATCTGAGGAAATTGCAAAACTCAAAATATATTAAGTTAGTAAAATACTTATTCTTTATACCATAATAAGTTAGCAATTTCCATTTTAAGAGCTTCTTGCAAAAATATTATTTTTGCAAGAAGCTCATCTATCATAAATATTTTCGACTAAACCTTCATTAATCTCATTAACGCTGCCTGTGTTACATGTACTCCAGTCCGACTCAACCGTATTTCCATAAAAACTCAATATATGATATTCCGTACCATCCGGGTTATCACTGTGACAGTCGTTTTGCATTAGTTTATAGAGAGTGCTGTCTTGTATTTTTACATTATATTTTAAATTATCGTGTAAGAAATTTTTAAAAAGCTTAATCTTATCACCGGAGTAAACAGCAGAGGAACCGTTTCCAATTTCAACTGCGGTATTGTATTCATTGAACCCAGTAAGGTTACCGTTAAAGTTTATCTCGGAAATACAGGTATCATCCCATGATTCGCCTTTGTATACCGCTAAAATCTCAAAAGTAAATTCAGATCTCTTCAATCCAGGATTCCCATGTATTATCAAACATGAGTTCAGCCTCATATGTATTTTTGGATGAAGGCTGCAAGGTACTGGTTGCGGTTACTTCAAAATCCAAAGACCATACTGAGCAAACAAACAATTGGAATAATAAAATACTCATAAATATTTTAGTTTTCTTAATAAACTTTATAAGGCCATTTGTTTCCAAAGTCAAGAATTTTAATGATTTTCCGCTTCTGACCTTGACCGGGATAGTAATAATAGTTATGAATTAAAAGTATTACAAATACCGTGATCTTTATTCCTTAATAAGGAGGTACCCGGTGCTAAAAGGAAAAAATATAAATATAAGACTTATCCAAGAAAAGGATCTGGAAGAATATCATAAACTCTACAATGATATTGAAAACAGAGGTGACTATTATTATATGGGAATGGAGCCGGAATCAATAATTAAAAAGAATTATAGTGAATCAGGTTATTGGGATGAGAATTTCGGGCGCATGTTAATTGTAGATAAAAAGGATAAAATGCTGGGATACATTAACTATTTCAAAGGCATCCCATATTTCAACTCTTATGAGATCGGCTACAGGTTGTTCCACGTTAATGTACATGGCAAAGGCGTTATGACCGAAGCGGTAAAACTCTTTATCGGTTATTTATTTAGATCCACCGGTGTTAACCGTTTGGAAATAAGAACACATCCCAACAACAAAGCATCACAGCGGGTAGCACTAAAGAACGGTTTCATTGAAGAGGGAAGGGCACGTGGTGCGGTTTTGTACAAAGATAAATATACAGACATGTTACAATTTTCTCTCACCAGACGGGATTTTTATGCAAACGCTCAATGATTATAACACGTCTATGATCATGGTTCGTCGCATAAAATTATCTGAGCAATCCCTTATGTTCCATTCTTCTTCTATATATAACCTTTAGAAAATTCCTGTCGTGACTGGCCAGTAAAAAAGCATATGGACATTCCTCCAGAGCCTTCTCCAAAAGCTCAAGCGAAGGAAGATCCATATGATTTGTGGGTTCGTCCATAATAATTTACTGGAGTACTTTTTTCCCTTACCATTTCTGCCCGTAAGCCCTACCCGCATATCAGGACGCATTATAAGTTCTTTAAAAACTAAACGGCGGTTCCCGCCCAGAACAAGCTTCCCCTTTATGTGCTCTCTTTCTTTTTCTTCTTGTTCTTTACCTTGGGAATAACTCCTCGGTCTGAGTATGGTGTCCGACGATTTGATAAACACACAGCGGACACAGAGCTCTTTTTCTTTCCCCATAGCTTAATCTAAACCAACGCTTGGGCCAATCATCCTCATTTTATAACAGGAAACCGAGAGAGGGATGAAAAGCTTTGATGCTCGATAAAAAAAGCCACATAAAACCCAGCTTAATATCCGCTTAATTTAAATATAATTCTGATTACAGCTGCAGTGGATTTCTGTATATCACAATCCCTCACTATGACCTCATCATGTTCCGGACACCTCTTAATCAATTATTTATTTGTTATCGTACTGAATCCTAGAGTAAAGTCAGCATGGTAAAAAGGCAGCTATCATTTTTGAGATGAGATTTACTCAAAATAGGGTTTGGAATTTTTAAAAAAAAGAGTTATATTTTGAACCATGAAAACTTATAAACTACTTATACCAATACTTTGTTTGTTATTTCTGTATATACCTTTTGTACATTCCCAAACAGCGGGTAATCCGCGTGCAAAAGCCGGAACAAACATATCATTCTATACGAATGGAAAAGTCAAATCATTAACTCTTGCAAAAAATTATCTGCTTCCAAATGGTACTGAAGCAAAAGCCAATACAGATATAATCTTTCATAAAAATGGAGTAATTAAGCGGCTTACACTTGCTAAAGACTTTAATTATCCGGAGGATAATCGGATTTTTAAAGCCGGAACAGACCTTGTGATACACGAAAACGGCAATATACAGCAATGTACTTTTAAAAACAATTGGGAATCACCCAATGGTATGATTATCATGTCCGGTACTGAAATCTTCCTCTATGATAATGAAAACCTGCAAAAATGTACTCTGGCATCCGAATGGACGGATTCCAAAGGCGTGTTTATTCAAGCACATACCGAAGTAACCTGGTTTGCAGATGGGGCACTTATGCAGTTTACACTGGCAAAAGATTGGGAAACTTCCGCCGGATTTATTTTTAAAGGTGGCAGCATACTTGAATTTTATAAGGATGGTAATATTAAAAGCGGTACGATTGCTTATAATAAAAAAATTGCCGAGGATTTGGAGGTAAAAGCAGGCAGTGAAATCGTGTGGCATGAAAATGGTAATGTAAAGCAATACACTCCTGCTCAAAATTGGAAAACCCCCAATGGGATTGTCTTGAAGGCCGGGTATGAAACTGTTCTCTTTGAAAACGGAATTTTTCAAAAGTTAACTATGGCTGAAAACTGGAAAAGTCCCACAGGATTAGAGTTAAAAGCGGGGTCGGAATATGAGTTATATAAAAACGGGAAAAATAAAAAATTTACTCTTGCCCGCGATTGGGAACTGAGCGACAAATTAATAATAAAGGGTGGAAGTGAAATTATTTATTATGACACTGGCAGTGTGCAACAATATATCTTGGCCAAAGATTACAATGCTTCAGATGGAACAGTATGGAAGGCTGGTACTGCTGTAATTCTTTATGAAAACGGAAATGTAAAAGAATGTACCCTGGCCAAAGACTGGACAGAAGCCAATGGGATGGTTTTGAAAGCAGGTACTAAAATATTATTTTATAAAGACGGTAAAATACAGAGTTTAATCCTGGTTAAGGATTGGGAGTCCCCTGAAAAAATGATCTGGAAAGCGAGTAATGAAGTAGTTTTTTATAAAAGCGGAAATATACAAAGTTTTTATCTGGCAAAAGACTGGAAAGCTCCCAGCGGGATCACAATGAAAGCAGGTACGGCATTTACTTTTCATGCAAACGGAATTCCCAAAGAGTATACACTGGCAGGGGACTGGGAAGCTTCCGGAGGATTGGTTATAAAGGGTGGTACTCAGGTTATATGGTTTCAAAACGAAAATACGCAAAAATGTACTCTGGCACGAAATTGGAACGCCCCAAATGGTATGGTGTTAAAAGCAGAAACCGATATGATATTCTATGAAAACGGTAATCCTAAAGAGATTACTCTGGCGGGGGACTGGGAAACTCCCGACGGCATACTTTTAAAATCTGATACCGTCGTTATTTTTTACGAAAATGGTGATATAGATACCTGCACTTTAGCCAAAGACTCGGAGATTATATATAACTAGTTGACATGTTTATATTCTTTTGTATGCTATATCTATGGCTATAAAAAGAAGAATTATTGTTCTCCTGTTAAATCTTATCATAGTTTCTTTTTTACCTGCTGAATCCATAGAAACTTTATTTCAAGCAATAGAACAAGGTGATCTCGCCCGAGTAAAAGAGCTCATAGCTAGAGGTATTGATGTAAACGCCACGGGTGAATTTTATTATAAAAACGGGGTTACCCCTCTGCATGCAGCCTGTGCTTATAATAAAGAAGATATTGTAGCCTTTCTGCTCCAGAATGGAGCTGATGTCAACAAAGGTAATGAAACCAGCGATACCCCCCTGCACTGGGCCGCCGGAGAAGCAAGCCCTCAAATTGTAACCCTTCTTTTTAAACATGGCGCCGATGTAATGGCCCACAATCAATGGAATACAACCCCGCTCCATGATGCCGCGTCATATGGTGCAGCAGAAAACGTTCTTATATTATTAGAGGTCGGCGCGGATATCAATGCTTTAGCAGCCAGCAACTGCACTCCCTTATATTATTCTATCGAAGGCAGACGCCTTAATACCATAAAGGTACTCGTGGAAAAGGGCGCTGATGTGGATATTGCCGATAACAGCGGCCGCACTCCTTTAATTCTTGCCTCAACCTACGGCTACCCGGAAATTGTGGAATATCTGGCAGAATACGGTGCCAATGTCGATTATGAAGATGAGGATGGCTGGAGGCCCCTGCACTGGGCTGCCCAAAACGGAGAATTAGCTGTGGTAAAAGTGCTGGTGGAACATAACGCGGATGTGAACGCCGTGATAAAGGCAGGCAGGAGAAAAGACTTTTCCGTGCTTGATATGGCCGTATTTTTTAAACACACTGAGATAATGGAATTCTTGATAAAACAAGGTGCTATTACGGCAAAGAACAACTAAAATAATAAAAGAGTGGAAGGAAGGGTTTGTTTTTTACTAGTCTGCAGGACTTTACGGAGAGCTTACCGAGGAGTGGCAGATCACAGAAAGCTCACCAATCCTTAAAGCTGCTTTCTCCGTAACAGTAAAGCTTATAAAACATATACTGCAAACGGTCACCTCTACATGGCTGCCGATACCACACCTTTCGAGTGGGAAAAGGCGGTCCAATGGTTTTATGAGCAAATTCACCAGGCACCGGTCAATGATGTTTCCCGACAAGAAGCAGTTGCTATTTTAGCACAAGCCCTGACAGAAGACGCTTATGACAAAGAGCACAAATATTTTCCCACAGTTGTTTCAGGATCCCACGCGGATACTTCTAATGCCGGAGATATGTCCTGGACCGGCGGCATACAGGTAATATATCCTCTGCTACGGGCATCTCGCCAGATTCCACGGATAAAGGCCATTATTCTGGATTTCGTGGACAATCTTATGAGGAACGGAATAAATAGCGGATTGGGATTTTTTTACGAGTCCCGAAAAGAAAACACATAGCGTATAAACGGCTGGTGGAGCGATCTTGTTACCATAAAGGTGAGCTCTGGGGTACTCCCATGGATACGGGCGATGCCGTAGATGAAGAGGGAAACCTTGCCTATATTACAGGCCTTACAACCCTGCATAAAACCACCGGGGAAAAGAAGTATCTGAACCATCTGCTCCATGCCTTGCACTATGAGTTTTCCTGGAAATTCGCCTACAACACCCGCTTTGAAAACGAACCGCTTAAAAGTCTGAACTGGTCTTCCTGCGGCGGCAGCATTACCTCCACTCACAATCTGCATATTCATCAAATGGGTAATTTAATCACGGAAGAAATGTATTATGCCTACCAGCAGACAAAGGATCCTTACATTTTAAGCCGACTCAAAGACACCTTAAACTGGGGTTTGGGAACCTTTAACAGACATAACGGCCAATTCGGTTTTGGTAAAAAGGGCTGTGCCACGGAGCAGTTCTTCCATACTGACGGTATTCAGGACGATCCCAATAGAACCCCGGACGGCGGTATCTGGAAACATTACCTAAGCTGGGCCGCGGCCTGTGTGCTGCTGTCAAGCGCAGCGGATATTCCGGACGAGTATTATAGTTAATAGAGGAAATTGCAAAACTCAAAATATATTAAGTTAGTAAAATACTTATTCTTTATACCATAATAAGTTAGCAATTTCCATTTTAGGAGCTTCTTGCAAAAATGTTATTTTTGCAAGAAGCTCAATAATGTAATAATAAAGTCATTCATACCGGCTGTTCTTTTCAAAAAAAAATAAAGAGGAGTTGTCATCAAAGGAAGACTGCTATATATTATACTTTATAAATTAAAGTACTTTATTATTATAAGAGGAGATGCATATGATTAAGCCATCAAAATTAAATAACATTGCCGAGGACATTTCATATTTGAGAAACATAACAAAAACCTCAAGAGACATTTTTTCTCATTATAAAAAGATATTTATTATCTGGGGGCTCATAAATTTTTTAGGGGGAACAGGATCTTTTCTCTTAATCATCCACTCTCTTGCAGCCTATATTCCGCTTATATGGATGATATTGGTTCCAATCGGAATTATTTTCTCCTTCATTATTGGTATTAATACTTCTCGTATATTTAAGATCAATCCTTTATTTTTAAGAATATTGATGGCTCTATGGATGTGCTCTCTATCCGGAATAGCAATTATTTCTCTAGCAGCATTCTTTATACCAGATATACAAGCACATTACATCCCCGGTCTATCGTTTATCATCATAGGCATCAGTATGATTTCATCGGCAGTCTTATTTGAATCAAAAGCCGGCTTTATATTAGGCATAGTTTTCTTTTTAACAGCTATCGGCACACTAATATTTCCATTCTATGCCACATTAGCTCAAGGAGCTGTCATAGGGAGCGGTCTCTTGGTTTTTGGAATAAAAAAGAATGTCTAAGCTTAATGTAGCAAATATAGATTCAATAATCCACTCAAAGTACAGACTGGCAATTTTAGCTCTGCTGGCAGGCGGCGATGAGATTGAATTTAATTTTTTTAAAGGAGAAATGGATATAACCGACGGTAATCTATCAATCCATTTGCGGAAACTTGAAGAGAAATCATTTATTACTATGAAAAAACAATTTGTAGGACGTAAACCCAAAACCAGTTACCGTATAACTGAGAAAGGACTGCTGAATTATCAACAGTATCTGGAGGAAATCAGCAAACTTTTTAGCGAATAAATCAGTACCTAAAATCTAACACAATGAGTAACAGAGATTATTCATAAAACAATATAACATGGAGGATATCATGAAAAAGAAAAATATTTTTTTAATAATATTACATAGTGCGTGCTGCTTACTTTTTTCCTGCTATGACTATGTTAAGGCGGAATACGATCCTATAGCAATTTCCCAAGACATTATTGAGGATTTCCCGGAGAGTTATTTCATCCAAGACCTGACTTGGATTTCCAGCAACAAGACCTACTGCAACTCAACATGTATGCAAATGATAGGCGAATGGAAGGGAATAAAAAAATCCGTATCCTATTACAACTGGCTTATGGGCAATACCTATGGTGCTTTTTATAAGGATTCCTTTACAAGTTTTATGCCTTTGGCTAATCCCTTGAAAGGAATTATGTTTGCCAGTCAGTATATGGGTTTAAAACGCATGTTCTATTCTACGGATGACAAAGAGCTTTGTGCAAAGGCCATAAAAACATTTATATCCAAAGGTTATCCGGTGTTCATCATGATAGATTATAATGTGTTTACAGATGATGATTTCTTCTTTCCTCATGCCGAGCTGCTGGTGGGATATGATATGAATTCATTCTACTATTACGAACCCGGTTTTACCGACCGTTTTGTAAAGGGACAAAAGGGATTAAAAGCTCCAACATCCACCATGATGAAGGGAATATACAGTTTAAGTACTTATAAGCAGGTCCCGTCTAATAAATACTTTTTTATGGTCTTTGAAGACAGCACAGTAAAAACAAATATGAATGAGGTATGGAGACGAAACGCCAGCCTCCTTAAAGGAAAGAACATCTCAATTGTCAATTTGGCGGAAGGTTCGGAAGCTGTTCTCGCACTGGCTAAAGATATTAAAAACAAAAAGGTCCCAGCCTGGGGTTTTAAGCAGCTCCTGCCCTTATGGTTTAATGCAGGAAAATATACAAGAAGCGATAACGCCATCTTCATAAAGAATAACTTCCCTGATAATCAAACCCTGCTGCGTGTTGCAGATTTATTTTTACAGACATCAGAATACTATGATGAAATACTGCTGCTTTTGGATAACTCAAAAAAAACAGATACCATTCCCGAAAAGAAAATAGCAGAGATATTAACCTTAATAGCAAAAAAGGAACAGGAAATTAGTATTTTGCTTGAAAGTATTCAATAAACATAGCAAAAGCCACCATTTATTTACAATTTATGTAACTACCAATATAGGTGGTGGCTTTTTCGGGAGTTAAATACAATTGAAAGGTAGATAGAAAAACTACTGGTCATTTGAATTACATCAGCTCTATTTTTCTATTTCTTCTTCCCTAAACAACACTTTTTATATTTTCTACCGCTGCCGCAGGGACAGGGAGTATTACGGCCTATTTTCTTACCATAGGGTTTAAACATGGATTTTACCACGGATTGAAACATACTCCTGGTATCCTGTTTAAAGATCCTCCGGAGGGTATTATATAGTTCTGGATGCTTTTTTGCCATTACAGCGGGGTTCTCAAAAAAATATTCGCTTACCACAGCAAAGAACTCTGCCCTGTTTGTCAAAGCATAGGGATTGATATCCGATCTCCCCTGCTCAATCTCCTGCGACTCCCTTTTCATTACAGCCAACCACTGCTCTAAAAGATTTCTATCGGTAATTAAAGGAGGAACACCATCGATATAACCGTCTTCGCCGTCAATCTTGTGGGCGAATTCATGAAAGCCGACATTGGTTTTATCACTATCTATACTAAATCCATAGTAAAGCGATGTTTTGGAGATTACCATAGTTGAACCGCCCCTGGTAACCAGACCGAGGATATTGCCGCCGAAATCGGAAAAATCATAATCCTCATCAAAATCATACGGATATATTAACACCTCACCCAACTCATCGTACTCCCATTCCGGAAAACTGAATATGGGAATTATGGCGCTGGCCGCTACCAGAACTCTGCATTTGTCGTCAACCTCGATTTCAATTCCGGTTATCCTTTTTTCACCAAGGAATATCTGCACCTCCTGTTTAAACCTCTTTTTCTCATCATCATTTAAGGAAGAATAGTAAGCAACCTGAGTATTTAATATGTGGTCCCACTCTGCGGGAAAAGTATTCTGTAATATTCTTTTGCGCTTTCTATATTTCCTCATTAAGAACAGGTAGAGCAGCAGCGCCAGCATACAGCAGCTTATGGCCGCTAGCAAAATATAAACAAGATTTGATTTATAGAGCATTATGATGGGCAGCAGACTTATGCCCATTACACATAATGCGATAAACATTGCAAACAAGAGAGAGTATAACCTGTGCAATCGATACTTCTTAGTAGTAAATATCATAAGTTTCACTTAAAAATAATATTATTGCCTATATATAAACAGATCATAAAACTACATAACGGCAATAGTCAAGGTAAAGTGTTTTATATCTAGTCCAAGCCCAATTAATTTGACAAGAAATCCTGCAATGTATACCATATATTTAAATAAGATATCATTAATATGGACCAAAAAAAATTAAAGCTTAAATATGTAAAGTATTGCGCGCTTAATCTTACTCATAACTGTAATTTGCGTTGTACATATTGTTACACAGGACCCAAAATAAATAAAACAATGCAGCGTACAACTGCATTCAAGGCAATAGATTTTTTAGCCGGGGGGGGGGCTTCCAGCCCGTGTACCGTTACTTTTTTCGGAGGAGAACCATTGATAGAATTTACCCTCTTAAAGGAGATCGTATTATACAGTGTTAAAACCTACGGCCAAAAAATTATATTCAGACTCAGTACTAACGGCACCTCACTTTCTCCTGACATTATTCAATTTTCAAAGCAGTATGATATTGTATTTGCCTTAAGCATAGACGGCCATAAGGAACAGCACGATCACTGCCGCTGTTTGGCTTCGGGAATAGGCTCCTATAATGATATTGAAAAAAATATTCCTCTTATCTTCTCTTTTAATCCCTATACAATTGCCGTATCCGTTGTAGTACCTGAAACGGCGCATATGCTGGCCAGGGGAGTTATGCATTTGTTTAATATGGGATTCCGCTATGTACTACAGACCATAGATTACTCCGGCAGTTGGAACTCACAACATATAAAGGTATTAAAAGGACGATATAACATATTAGCTGATTATTATGCGGAGGCTATCAGCAGAGATAAAAAAATCTACTATAGTCCCTTTGATGAGCGGATTAAAACCTGGGCTCAAAAACCTTACGGAAACGGTGACCTATGCGATCTGGCAAACACTCAGATTGCCATTGCTCCTTCCGGTAGAATTTACCCATGTGTCCAGTTTATTGGTTCAGATGAAGATTCTTATCTAGAAAACACTATCGGCGATGTATACAAAGGTTTTATAAAAAAAAGGCGGGAAGAGTTTGTGCTGCTTAACTACCGCGAGAAAACATCCTGCCTAGGCTGTGATCTGAACGGCCGCTGCGCCACCTTTTGCGGCTGCATTAACTGGAGAGCCACCGGAAAACTCCATACTATACCGCCCATTATCTGTGAATATGAACGCATGCTTATCGCCATCGTAGATGCCCTTGCCAATAAACTCTGGAAAAAGCAAATCCCGCTCTTTAAAAGAAAATTTTATGAAAAATCCTTTCCCGTATCGTTATATATAGAAGACTGTGTTATAAAAAAGGGAGGAAAACATATTTAGAATAAAACTGGAAGAGGATATGCCCTACATTTATACCGCCAGAGACGGAAAACAGGTGGAACTAAATCTTGACGGATACAACAGCACATTAAAGGTAGGTTATGAGTACTTATCGGAAGAAGATAGAAAAGAGAGACAACATTTCTATGAACTGCAGAGATTAGGGTCATTCGATGAATCATACATCAGGGTATTACATACTGAAGCTTGGGAAGCCGAAAATGAGCATTCACATGTATATGCTAAAAAAGTTATTGAACACAATATCGAAGAATTTATTGCAAATTTACGTGCTGCGGGATTGCTATAAAACATTAATCAAAGAGTTCACTTTCCTTCCGCCGACCACTTCACCGCGTTTGTTATAATCTTTTAAAAATATTTATTGGCAAACTGTTCGCTGCCGTGTGCCAAACTGGTATAAAAAACGCGACCTAATCCGTACGGCTTTACCCAGGCAGCGGGATGAGTAAATCCTTGAAACTCGCAGGTTATCAGTGTTTCAAAGGGAGGGTAGAGTTCCAGCAGATACAATTCATCAACCAAGGAAAAATCTTTCATGCCGGCCATGACAGGATGACGCGGAACATTAATTTTAAAGGTATACCACTCTCCCATTTCCGGATGGGCAAGCAGTTTGCAGCCGATCATATTATGATAAGCCGGAGAATTTGCAAAGGCCCAGCAGGCGATATGTATACCTACAAATCCTTTGGGCTTACCCGTACTGCCCCACGGAGAACCGATAATACTCTGTAAGAGCCCCTGTTCCTGCTTTTGTTTATTTTTACTTTATTCATATAACATACGATTATATCAAAGCTTTTTATATATTTAGGCAAAAACATATTGAGATCTTCGGATAATGTGACGTAAAAACCTGCGTCCGATAAAAAGGATTTAAAAATCGGCCCAAGTACTCTGAAATCATGATAACCTGTTTCATCCCCGCCCATTACCAGCGCATTCCCTTTTACCATGGCATTCTTTTGCCTTCCGAATCGATATATATGTCCTTTTTACCGTGCCAATCCTTAAGAATTGTCTCCGCGACTTTGAAAGCAGCTTGTTCAGGTGTGATCGGTGCTTCCGCCCCGCCCATATCCGAGCTGAACCAACCCGGATGAACGGCTAATACCTTAATTCCCTGTTTGCTCAGCCTGTTATGCAGAATTTTCGATGCCATATTCAAAGCGACTTTGGACATACAGTAAGCATATTCGCTTTCACGCCAGGCACTTTCAATCGATCCGGCTTCAGAAGATATGTTTACGATTAGTTTCTTTTGCCCATTTCGAACAAGTGGAAGGAACTTCCTTACAACCATTAAAGGGGCAATTGCATTAACTTCCAATGTCGGCCCATATACAGAAAAATCAATATCAGGAAAATCAGGGCATCCGTGTTCAAGATGAATACCGGCGTTGTTTATAATAATATCTAAGTCGGAGGTTTGTGTTTTTATTTGCTCAGAGGTCTGCAGCAGCTGTTTTTCATCGGTCACATCCGCTTTATAGATAAAAAGATGTGCCTTATATTTACTTTTTAACTCGGCAATACCTCTGCTTTCTTTTCTGAGCAGCGCATACACCCGGTGTCCTCTATCCAGTAAGTTCTTGCATAAGAAAAGACCCAAGCCCCGGTTGGCGCCGGTTATCAGTATTTTATATGTTTCTGCTTGCATAAATCATACTCCATAATCACACATTAAACAGGAAGTGAATCACATCCCCGTCTTTTACTATATACTCTTTGCCTTCGGAGCGCAGCAGCCCCAAATCGCGAACTTTATGTTCTGAACCTACTCTCTCGATATCATCAAAAGGAAATGCTTCCGCCCTGATAAATCCTTTTTCAAAATCCGTGTGTATTTTACCCGCGGCCTGCGGCGCTTTGGTACCCTCGCTCACAGTCCAGGCCTGCAGATCGGTAGTGAGAGTATAAAAAGTAATGATGTTTAAAAGCTTATAGGCTCTTATTATAAGCTTCTCCAATCCCGATTGCTCGATGCCCATAGCCTTAAGATATTCCGACCGTTCGACAGCAGAAAGCTCGGATATCTCTTCTTCGATCTTACCCGCAATCGACATACACTCGCTGCCGGTCTGCCCGGCATAGTCTTCTACTTGATTAATTATTTTATTGTCAACATTATCTTCATCAATATTCATTATATAAAGGACCGGTTTCTGGGTTATGAGACCTAATTCCTTTAAGAGGATTTGGGTTTCCCTGTTTTGCTCGACGGTCTTAAGCATTTTTCCCTGATTCAAATGATGATGCAGAAACTCAATGTGATCAAGACGTTTAACTACTTCTTTATCATTGGACTTGGCTGTCTTTTTTGCCTTTTCTCCCGCCCGCTCCAAAACCTGCATATCGGCCAGCATAAGCTCCGTATTTATAACCTCGATATCCGAAAGCGGACTGATTTCTCCTGTGGGATGTACCACGTCCTGATTGTGAAATCCGCGCACAACATGAATAAGCGCATCGACAGTACGTATATTGTCCAAAAATTTATTGCCCAAACCTTCCCCTTTGGAAGCACCTTTAATAAGGCCTGCCACATCCATGAATTCAATACGGGTGGGAATGGGGTTTTGTTTGGAAAGAAGCTTGGCAAGCATCTCAAGTCTTTGATCCGGAACGGATACCACCCCATAATTGGGATTGATTGTGCAAAAGGCATACTCTGCCATTGGGGCATGACCTCCGGTAAGGGCATTAAAAATGGTAGATTTCCCCACATTGGGAAGACCTATTATACCGCAACTCATTCCCATAGGAGCACTCCTTCACATCTATTTTTATCTGATCATAGATATATCCCGGAACCCTGTCAACAGCAGTAATAAACAGCGGATAGGCTTAAGAAACTTTAAATTGATATTGCATTATCATAATAAATAAACATACTTTTACAATGTGAACACGGACGATGAACTGCATCAACTGTTAAATAAAAACCCGAAGATAATCGAAAATTACAACCTGCTTCAAGAGATCGGCATATGGCAGATTATAAAAAGCTTCGAACTGGAAATAAAAACACTGGAAGAAGTCATTGAATTAACCCAGTTCCTCATTGAAAACAGTTCTTTTGTTGAGGTTATCAACTATATTGTCGACAACCTTTTAAATAAGTTCATCCCTTACTCCTTATTATTTGTTTATGAAGATGAATGCCATAGGAATGAGCCCGATATACTCCATTATAAAAATTTAAAATCCACAAAACCCGATATTAAAATAGCTAGTCTGGAACCATATAAATACTTTTTTTCCTTATCACCATCTCCTCTTACCTTCGACGCGTTTGTCTACATGCTGGATGACGAAAGCCTTACTAAGATATTTAAACCTCTGCAGCCCGAAATTATCATACCCTTTATGCAGGGTAATATTAATTACGGTTTCATTGTAATGGGAAAGAAGGTCCTGGAATCAAAGTATTCGAATAAAGAATTAAAATATATCCGTAAGGTCATGAATATTATATCACTGGCGTTGCAGAACCGCATTTACTACCGCAGGGCCATTACGGACTCAAAAACCTCATTATTCGTATATAATTATTTTTTAGAGCGCCTAAACGAAGAATTAATTCGAATAAAAAGATACGATTCAAAAATATCCGTCCTGCTGATTGATATAGATCATTTTAAGCAGGTGAATGACACATACGGCCATATGGCAGGGGATACTATTTTAGCTGATCTTGCCAGGCTGCTAAAAAACAATATAAGAAAAGAAGATATCGCCGCACGTTTTGGCGGAGAAGAGTTCATCGTGATGCTTATTCAATGCCCGGTGGAATTCGCCTGGCAGATCGCAGAAAGGTTTAGGACGGCTATCGAAAATAACACCTTTATGCATGCAGAGAAAAAAATTAATATAACAGTAAGCATAGGTATAAGCTTCGCTTCAAAAGACAGGTATTTTAGCGAAGCGGAAATGATCCAATCAGCCGATGAGGCGCTTTATAATTCCAAGAAAAAGGGTAGAAATCAATCTACAATTTGCTTTGAAATTTCCGATAAGAGCAAAAAAAAACAAAATCCAAACATTAACCCTACCTGCTAAATGGAGCTTATATATCCTCTGATAATATTATCTATAAATACATCCGTCAGTGCGGCATCAAACATCCTGTTTTTCTCGCTCTTTACAATTTCTAATGCCTTTTCCTTTGTAAATGCTTTACGATATGCCCTCTCCGACGTGAGGGCATCATAAACATCGACAATGGCAAGAATTTTACTTTCTATTAACAACTCATCACCTTTTTTCCCATCAGGATATCCCATCCCGTCCACATGCTCGTGATGCTCAAGAATAATCTGTGCCGCTTGAAAAAGAAAATCAATTTCCGAAACAATGGCAGCGCCGGTGCGGGGATGTTCCTCTATTATCTTTCTCTCTTCTTTATCCAGTGAGCCCGGTTTGTTAAGGATGTGCGCCGGAATACCGATTTTCCCAATATCATGCAACTGTGCTGCATACCTTAAATCCGCCATCCGCGCTTCATCTAGTTTGATAATTTCAGCAAGCTTCAAAGCATAGTTCATAACACGGTCGCAGTGTCCCTTGGTGTAGTAGTCTTTCAGCTCGATGGCACTGGAAAGCGCTTTTACTGTTTCAAAACTGGCCCGCTGAAGCACCTCTTTAATATTGTGGATCTCCCTTTTAAGCTCCCCTTCGGAAGGAATGTAATCTTCGTGATGTAATATTTTTTCATTCTTTGTGATTGCCTCTGCTATAATTTGCATCAGCTCGTCTTTATCCCATGGTTTGGTGATATACTTATGTATTTCCCCCTCATTTATAGCGGCAATAGTGACATCAAAATCGGAATAAGCTGTGAGCATAACTCTTACAGCGGCAGGTGCAATCTTTTTAGCTTTTTTTAAAAATTCCACACCGTTCATTTTGGGCATCTTATAATCGGTAATAATTATATCAACCTTTTGTTTATCGAGCACACCAATCGCATCATGTCCGCTTCCGGCGGTAATGATTGTATAATCCGTGTTATCGAATACCCTTTTTAAAGCGGTGAGAATATGTTCTTCATCATCAACACATAGAACCGTATACTTTTTATCCATACCTCAACCTTTTTATTTCCTAGTTCTCTTCAAGTTTAGTTTATCCTTATCTTATTAATCAATTATATTTTTACATTTTCAAGCTATATGACATTGCCCACGAAAATCCTACATTCTAGTATATTGTTAACAAATCACCCGATAAAACATTGGAAAACGTGAAAAATAATATATAAACTTAAATATACGAAATACAGTAAATTAAAATGAATTCGATAGGTAACGATAAAAATAATAACAGGTCGGTTCTCATCATCGCAGAAGATCAGGAACTGACCCGGATCATACAAAAAAAAATACAAACCGCTCCTATAAGCGCAAAGAGTGTTTTTTCTGCAGACCAGGCACTCGCAGAAATAAAAAAACAAGAAAAAGACCTGCTGCTGATAGATGCTCACCTTTCCGACATGACCGTCGAACGCTTTATACAGATGCTGGAAAAAAATAATATACGCATTCCTTTTATTATTCTTTCGGAATCTAAAGATCCCGCTACCGCAGTAGCCATGATGAAGCTCGGAGCTCACGATTATATAATAAAAGAAGCCGGTTATATTGATGAACTGCCCACATATCTGTCGCGAGTCTTTGATGAACTGTTAGTAGAAAACAGGTTATTGCGTGCCGAGGCCACCATCATACGCAGAGAGATACAGCTGCACACAATAATAAACAGCAATGTAGATGGAATGATTATTGCCGACAAAAAGGGTTTCGTTCATTTTGTTAATCCGGCGGCAGAAAAACTCTTTAACAGAAAAAGAGAAACCCTATTAGGTGAGCAATTCGGCTTTCCCATGGTAGTTGGCGACAGGACTGAGATCCAAATCCACTCAAAAGCAAAATCACCTATGACCGTAGAAATGCGTGTTACCAGCATAGAATGGGAAGGACGAGATTGTTATTTAGCATCCCTCAGAGATATTACAGTGCGTAAGTCAGTCGAAGAAAAACTGCGCCGGGAAAGGGACAGGGCTCAAACTTACTTGCAGATTGCCGGCCTGATGATCTTAGCCCTTGATACAAAGGGGAAGGTTATGCTTATTAATGATAAGGGCTGTGAAATATTAGAAGATAAAAAAGAGAATATTATAGGAAAAACCTGGTTTGATCATTTCCTGCCCTCTCCCGAGAGAGCAGATGTAAAGAAGATATTTGCAGTTTTAATTTCAGGCACACAAAAAACATCTAATTTTTATGAAAATAGTATTATTACCAAAGCGGGGAAATCTAAGATAATAAGCTGGCACATCGAGCTTATAAAAGATAATGAAGGCAGAATTATCGGCACCCTCTTCTCCGGGGAGGATGTCACGGCAAAAAGGCAGTTTGAAGAGCGCCAGTCGCTTTCTACGGATATTTTGAAGCTGCTCAACGAGTCTCGCATAAAAGATAATATAATTCGCAAACTCCTTAAGCGTATTAAGCAATTCACTCTTGTGGACGCTATCGGCATCCGCTTGAAACAAGGAGAGGACTACCCCTATTATGAGATAAACGGTTTTACGAAAGCATTCGTAACACAGGGTATATCACTTCATAGTTATGATCAAAACGGATCACTTATAAGCACCCCCAAAGGCAAACCTTTCTTAGCTTGCATGTGCGGCAGAATTATCAGTGATAAAACAGAGCCCCAAAAAAGCTGTTTTACTGATTTTGGCAGCTTTTGGATAAATGATCTTGAAAAACATGTTACGCTATTGGATTCCAAAGGTTATAAGTATTTTACCAACAGTCACTGTTATGAATTCGGTTACAAATCAATGGCACTGATTCCCCTGCGCTCCGGCAGTGAAATCTTAGGGCTGCTTCAGCTGAACAGCGTCAAAAAAAATCATTTTACTCTCGATCAGATTTATTTTCTGGAAAGCGTTGCGGCCAGCATCGCCATCTCTATAAAAAGAATTCAGACACAGAGCGAGTTAACACAAAGCAGGGAGCAGTTCGTACAGTTTTTTGAGAATGAGCCCGATTACTGTTACATGATTTCGCCTGATGGTACTATCATAAATGTGAACAAAGCGGCACTCCAAACTTTGGGCTATAAAAAAAAGGAACTTATCGGCAAACCCGTAAATATAATTTACGCACCGGAATATCGCGATCAGGCAACTAATATTTTTATAGAGTTGATAAAAACAGGAGTAGTTAAAAACCAGGAGTTCAATATAAGAACAAAAAATAAGGAAACCCACACAATACTTTTAAACGCAGCGGTGGTTAAAGACAAACAGGGTGAGATCCTGCATACCATTTCCGTCCAGTCTGATATTACTGAGAAAAAACAGCTTCAGCAGCAGCTGCTGCATTCCCAAAAGATGGAGGCGATTGGCACACTCGCAGGAGGCATAGCCCACGATTTCAATAACATCTTAAGCATTATTATCAACTACGCTCAATTTCTATTGGATAAAATGGATCGGACAAGCCAGCAGTATCTTGACTGTAATGAGATTATTAGAGCCGGACTAAAAGCTGCCGACCTCACCAGGCAGCTCCTGGCCTTCAGCAGAAAACAGGTGTTGCAATCACGTCCCGTGGATATAAACGGGATGATCAAAGACCTTAAAAAAATGCTGCACAGGCTTATCGGTGAAGATATTGAGCTCATCTCAATTCTCGATCCTGCTACTCCCTTTATTATGGTCGACCCGGGCCAGATGGAGCAGGTTATTATGAACCTTGTGGTAAACGCCAGAGACGCCATAACAGAAGGAGGGAAACTGACTGTTAAAACTGAGAAACTCAAGCTTGACGAGTACGAGAGCGGACATATTCCTCATATCACAAAAGGCAGTTATGTGCGCATTTCTATTATAGATACGGGTGCAGGTATCGGGCAGGATATCATCCACAAGGTATTCGATCCCTTTTTCAGCACAAAACAAATGGGAAAAGGCACCGGCCTGGGGCTTTCCGTTGTATATGGAATTATCAGGCAGCATGACGGAAACATAACCGTATCGAGTAAATTGGGCAAGGGCACTCGATTTGATATCTACCTCCCTGAATGCAAAAGGCAGCCGGAAAAGGAAAAAAGGGAGCGTATCCCGTTAAAGAATTTATATGGCAAGGGTGAAAAAATACTGGTTGTGGAGGACGACAAAACTATCCTGGGCTATTTAAAAAGAGCACTGACCTCATACGGGTATAATGTTGTCAGTGCCAGCAGTGCCAGACAGGCATTAGGTCTTTTTGAAAGACAGGGAGATGATATTATTATGCTACTGAGTGATGTGGTTCTTCCCGATATATCCGGTCTGGAATTGGCAAAAGATCTCGTAGCCCAAAAACCGGAACTTAAAGTAATCTTAAGCAGCGGTTACCTGGATGAAAAATCAAGGGGAGAGGATATTATCAAATGCGGCTTTTCCTTTATGCAAAAGCCTTTTAAAGGCAGTGATCTGCTGCAAACCATTAAAAACCTCTTATCCCCACTAAAAGAGGATTAAGTAATCTCAACCGGTAGAAAAGCACGCTATATTGAATTATACACCTAATAGACTTTGTATTTTTTCACTTGCACTCAAATCACCAATAAATTCTAATTATTTCTGACAAAAAATCAAATTATAGCATTATCTTTTGCCGTATATAATAAAATTTACTGACATATAAGAAGATAAAAAAAGAGAAACCCCTCGTTAAGCAGGGTTTTCTCTTTACCTTTATTCTTTATTTATACTAAATGTCTTAGATTAACCCTTGAGCCAGCATAGCTCGTGCTACTTTCATAAAACCGGCAATATTAGCACCGTTCACCAGGTTGCCCGGTGTACCGTATTCTTCGGCAGCCTGACTGGCCGCAGTATGTATGTTAACCATAATCTGATGCAGTTTCTTATCCACTTCTTCGAAACTCCAGGCAAGTCGCTGTGAGTTCTGTGACATCTCAAGACCTGAAGTGGCCACACCGCCGGCATTTGCCGCTTTACCCGGTCCAAAGCTTACTTTATTATTAATAAATATTTCAGCAGCTTCCGGTGTACATGGCATGTTTGCTCCTTCTGCTACCGCAACACAGCCGTTCTTTATCAGAACCTCAGCTGCTTTTTTGTCCAGCTCATTTTGAGTGGCGCAGGGTAACGCTATATCGCACTTTACGTTCCAGATATCAAAACAGCCCTCATGGTACTCGGCCGATTTGTGTTCGTTTACATACTCTTTAGTTCTCTTTCTCTCAACTTCTTTTAAGCGTTTGATAGTCTGCAAATTAACTCCGTCTTTATCATAGATATAACCGTTGGAATCCGACATGGCCACGACTTTTGCGCCGAGCTGAGTTGCTTTTTCATGTGCATAAATTGCAACGTTACCCGATCCGGAAATAACTACAATTTTGCCGTCGAATGACAATTTCTTAGCTTTTAACATCTCATCACAAAAATAGACACATCCGTATCCCGTTGCTTCGGTTCTTACCAAAGAACCTCCAAAATCCAGACCTTTCCCGGTAAGTACACCGTTAAAGAGTGTGGTGAGTTTTTTCCACTGACCGAACATAAATCCTATTTCTCGTCCGCCAACTCCGATATCTCCGGCCGGCACATCGGTGTCCGCACCGATGTGGCGAAAGAGTTCACTCATAAAACTCTGACAAAAACGCATAATCTCCGCATCGGATTTTCCTTTAGGATCGAAATCCGAACCACCCTTACCCCCTCCCATCATTAAACCGGTGAGTGAGTTCTTAAAAATCTGTTCGAACCCTAAGAATTTAATAATGGAAATATTTACCGAAGGGTGAAAACGCAGCCCGCCTTTATAAGGCCCCAGGGCTGAATTGAACTGAATTCTGAAACCTCGGTTTACGAAAACTTTATCTTTATCATCCATCCAGGGAACTCTAAAAATAATCTGTCGTTCCGGTTCCACAATTCTATCTAGAATACCGGCATCCTGTAATTCGGGATTTTTTTCAATTACCGGTTCGAGTGATTCCATTACTTCCATCACAGCCTGCAGGAATTCAAGTTGTCCGGGATTCCTCTTTTTAACCGTGTCATAAACACTCTGTATATACGTTGATTTAATTGCCATTAAATGCCCTCCTTTTCTACTAAATGGTATAATATAATTATCATGACCGGCAAGTGATTACCGTTTAATGAATACACTAATCTATCATTCCCAACAATATTTGTCAATATAATAATATATTTTCTAAAAAAGTGCATAATAAAGCAAATGAGGCCAAATAAATGTATAGTTTTACACTTTATTAAAATAATTAATCATAATTAAACGGCAATTTTGCCGTTATTTGGAATATTTAAATGAGGGAAGAAACCTTTTCTAATAATTCTTTATAATGAAATAAGTTATCATATTCGATCAAACCGGAAAGAGCCCGCGAATATACTTCTATGCCATATTCTTCTAAAATCGCAACAGGATTTAATCCGCCGATTACTATGGCACCGGCTCGTCCCACGCTAATGGGAATTTCAAGGAGTTCTTCACCCGGCCATCCCACTTTCATAAATCCACCTAACCCCACCAGATCCAACTCTTTGGCCAGTTCAATTACTTTTTCTCTGCTGGAAGCCGGAATCTCTCGAAAACTTGCCCCGATAAGACCATTGCCGTTATAGGTTGCGCCTTTATAATCGGTCATACCGCTTTTAATAAATATTTCCAACGGGTCCAAAGTAGTGCCGTCATAATTAATCAGCGCGGTAAATCTGAGCGGCTCCCTGTTTTGAATCTCAAGCAGACCCCCAAAACGGGAGTATACGGGAATACCATGTTTGAGCAGTACCCCATTCAAGGTAATAGAACAGACCGTTCCCACCCCGACCATATCTTCCGGGATAACGATATCACCAATCTGGGCTCCGGGTTCGATCAGTGTTACAAGATGTCCCATACCATAACCCGCTTCAAATACCCGTGTCATATAGAGGATGGCACCTCTGATCTCGCTTCTCTTTACCAGGCTTATATTCACTACAACCGTGCCCTGTTTCTTGTTCAAATCAAAATTCATACTGTAGGACATTTCATCAATCTTGGCTGCAAGGAAACCAACCTTTTCAAAAACCCGTGCCTTAGAAAGCTCCATAAGCCCTTTTACGGTAATACGCCTGCCCTGGCGTCCTATACATTCCGTAAGACCGTCTTTATCCAATGCCTTAAGATGAAAACGTACTGTCCGCTCACTGATATCATATCTCATTGCCGCGAGCAGCTCTGTAATCTTTTGACTACCTACAGCTTCGTTAGCTTCTTTGAGAATTCGCAAAATGGACAAACGCTTGCGTTCAATCTTATCCTGCATAACAACTCTTCTTCTGTTATTGTAAACAGATTATATAAAAACGGTTTTTGAAGTGCCTCACAATACCTCTACTCCCTTTTCTTTAAGGTACTGTTTAACCTCGTTGGGCGTGTGTAAATTAAAATGAAACACACTGGCAGCTAATACCGCAGCGGCTTTTCCGTTAACGACCGCATCATAAAAATGCTCCAGCTTTCCCGCTCCGCCTGCGGCAATCACAGGTATGGCAACCGCTTCGGTTACAGCTTTAATCATCTCAATATTGTAACCCTCTTTTGTGCCATCTCTGTCCGTACACGTAAGGATTATGGCTCCTGCACCCAATTCCTCGACTACTTTAGCCCATTCCGTTATTTCAAGACCCGTGGCTTCATTACCGCCCCTAATGACAACCTCGTATTCCGGCGCGCCCCTGCCTGCCGTATTTACTTTACCGTCTATGGCCACAATAATCTTATCTTTACCGTATTTCTCCACTGCCTGCCTAATAAGCTCGGGATGGAGAACAGCAGCCGTATTTATGAACACTTTATCTACTCCCAGTTCAAACAGCGCAGCTATATCTTCAATATTATGGATGCCCCCGCCAACTGTAAAAGGAACAGTTGTCACTTCTTTAACCTGCTTTACCCAATCCAAACGTATGCCGCGCATCTCAACCGTGGCGGTGATATCGCGAAATACAAGCTCATCAGCCCCCTGTTCACAGAATGTTTTAGCGGCTTCCGCCGGATCACGGGTTTCGCTTATGATATTAACAAACTGCACACCCTTAACCGCTCTGCCTTCTTTGATGTCTAAACAAGGTATTACCCTTATCGGCTCCATGTTTTTCTCCGAAAATAGTATTTCTTTGTAACTTAAGCATGAAAGATCTATGCTGTCAAGAAAAAGCTTTTCGCTTTACATACAGTGGAAGTAATATGAGGTGAGTTTTAATTATTATATATGTTACTCGTTACTCTATTTCTAACATAAAAAAACAAATCGAAGTTTTAGGAAAATCGCCCCAATGATTAGGCCACGTCCTCCATTGGAGGAACGAAGCAATCCAGATAAAACCATAGTCTTCAACATTGTTATAATTGTCCGGTTGTTCCTTATCCCAATATGTAAATGCGGATTCCTCTCCTGTAATCCATATCCATTTTCCTTCTTTTTTTTCATCGGTGTAACCAATCCAAATATCCTTATCTATTTTATGTTCTTCTATAGACTTAATAATTGCATCGTTTTCCTGAGTCGATGTAATAGTAACCAGATGACCGCCATTTTCTTCACATATTTTTTTTGCTACATGCCATGTCGCACTCTTTTTAGAAATATAATATGTATGTCCCTCATACTCTAAAAGAAAGTCGAATGTTGCTTTCAATTGCGGATTTTCTTCGGTTGTAATGGTGCTGACTTTCGTATCTTCGCTGCTTTCTATTTCTAAAATAAATAAATTAAGAGTATCATTGGAATCGTTCCAGCGATATTTGACTTTCATATAGGTTTCATTGATTGTAATAATATGAGCATAATGTTCTATATTACTAAAATTATCAGGTTGCCCATAATCCCAGTATGTATATGAGGATTCTTCTCCTGTAACCCATCTCCATTTACGTTCATGTTTCTCATCAGTATATCCGATCC
>CAZEPL010000019.1:35820-46629 GCA_964514135.1 uncultured Spirochaetaceae bacterium
GGTTGTAATGGTGCTGACTTTCTTGTCTTCGGAAGGCGTGGTTTCCGTTTTCTTCTCCGGAGGTGTTACCGGTTTGCTTTCCTCCGGTTTAGCTTTAAATGCCACACTTTCAGTCAGTGATGAAGATGTCCACGGCACCTGTTCATTTCCCGTCTCGGTCATCACGTCTTTTCTCACACTTCTCATAAACAGCTCGATATCCATGGCCGGATCCTTATCCAGATTTTTCAAAAATGCTCCCGTAAACACACCATTTCTACCTTTGCCGTCCGCGGCCACCGAACCCGGCGCCGTGGCGTATACGATAAGCGAGCCTTTTGGCGCTTCCACGACCGTTAATCCCCTGTTTCCCGATCTGGAACTGCTGAACGGATTATCCCGGCACGCATCCAGAATGAGGATATTCACTCTGTTCCCGGCGCTCTCCATTTTGGACAGAACAAATCCCACATCCACGGCCTGATATTCAACTTCATCCTCTGCTTTTATATCGGCACCCACCGGCATAAGATAATTTATCCCTTTTACATTGCAGCCGTGTCCGGCAAAGTAGAATAAGCCTAGTGTATTCCAATCTTTCATCAGCTCCCTGCCGAAATCTCTGATAGCTTCCTGCATTTTTTGTTTATTTGCGTTAATCAGCTTGGTAACCGAAAATCCCAGTTTTTTTAGGCTGTTGCTTATGTCAGCCGCGTCATTAGTCGGATTTTTCAGGTTGTTTGTCTTGTATGCCCCGTTCCCGATTATCAGGGCCACCTTCCGCACCGTATTGCTTTCCGAGCTTACAAAAAACAGAACTGAAAAGGAGATGGAAACAATTAAGGACCAGAATAAAATCTTTTTCATTACCTGTTCCCTCCTTTTTTATGGTTTTTCTATTATAGTGTAGCTGAACAGCTCTTCAGCCACACCCTCATTCTTTTGTGTTGTGGTAAGAGCCTGGTATATTTTTTCAAATGTAACATCTCCCAGATCTTCAAACGCCGCTTCGATCTCCTTAAATTGGCTTGGCGATGCAACCACTTTTATAAATTCCGTGCCGTAAGGAGCCCCGAGCTTAAAGGCGAAACCATAATAGCTTTCGGGAATCGAGTACACCCGGTTCTTTTTTATCAAATTGTTATGATGATATTTATTGGGAAAGATTAACGTCATCTTTCCGTTCACATCTATATGATATATCTTTATATAACAGTCGCGGTTGGCTTTAAAATGGATAAGCAGGTTTTCTCCATCATAATACACTCCGCCCGCTCCCCGGTTAGGCCAGGCTTTGATCTCAATATCTTCAGGGCTTGTTTTATCTATCTCATTTACCTTGTCAAGCACAGCCACAGCGTCATCATAATTATCCGGACTTATTAATACGGCCTGTGATATCTCGTCGCCCGGAAATATAAATGATGTTTTTCCGTAATATGTTCCCTGAACTATATCGATGAGCTCGATAAACACTTTGACATCGCTTCCCTGATTATAAAACCGGCCTGATAAAAGGGCTTTGACTCCTTTTAACCGGCCTATGATTGTTTCAGCAGGCTCTTCCATTAAGTCAGAAACATTGAGAGCTTGAGCTTCGAGAATTTCTTCCAACCTGTTTTTGGCAAAAAGTTCGTACTGCGGACATTCGGTTATTACTTCACTAATACAGTCTTCCAGGTACTTTGAAAACTCAGATCCCATTTGATTGTCCGTGTAGGTAAAGTTTCCCAGACTCACAATAAGTTTTTCAGATTCCGAAGCATAAAGTTTGTCCAGGCTTTGTTTTATATTCTGACCTTTTACATCAGATATGAGTAAACACGGGAATAGAAAAAGAAGCAGGATAATAATATACTTTTTTTTCATAATGATTATTATAGCCCTTATTCTGTTATTTTCAAGCTAAAAAACGTACAATAATACATCTTCACTTGACAATGGCTTTCTATTTTATTACCTATGTATTATTCAACAATAACAGGAGCAGTATATGGACGCACATACCATCCTCATTCTCTTTTTAGCGGTTTTTTTTCTAAAACTTATATGGGAATCTTTGTTAATACTTCTGAATATTAAAAGCAGCAGAGATCATGCTGGGAAAATACCCGCCTTCGTAAAAAAATATATAGACAAAGAATCATATACTCGCTCCGTACAATACAGCATTACAAAAGGAAAATTCGCGCTTATAAACGAAACCGCGGGAGCTTTTTTTTTAGTGTTACTCATTCTAAGTGGTTTTTTTGGTGTTGTGGATAACTTTTTATATTCACTCGATGTAGGCTCTTACTTTCACGGACTGTTTTTCATTTTTAGTATAGGACTAGTATTCGCTGTTTTTTCACTTCCTTTTTCACTCTACTCCCAGTTCGTCATAGAAGAAAGCTTTGGTTTTAACAAAATGACATTGGCACTCTTTTTTTTGGATAGAATGAAAGCACTTATTATGAGCATCATTATCGCCGCCCCCCTTTACTTTGTGTTATTATGGCTGCTTGAAGTTACGGGAAGTTGGTGGTGGCTGTTGGCTTTCGGCTGCTACACTCTGTTTCAATTGTTTATTACAATTATATATCCAACGGTCATTGCTCCTCTTTTTAATAAATTTACCCCGCTTGCAGACGGAAGCCTAAAAGACAAGATTAATACCCTGTTGAAAAAAGTGCATTATAAATCAAAAGGTGTCTTTATGATGGACGGGAGTAAACGCTCCAAACACAGCAACGCCTATTTTACAGGAATAGGTAAAACAAAACGCATTGTACTCTTTGACACTCTGATTAATATTCTTAAGCAAAATGAGATTACTGCGGTTTTAGCTCACGAAATAGGGCATCAAAAGAAAAAACACATAGTAAAGCTGCTCATAATTTCAATTCTAAGCGTACTGCTTGGTTTTTTCCTTATAGATTTATTATTATATTACACACCCCTCTATACTGCTTTTGGCTTTTCCCGTATCAGCTTCCATGCTATCCTCATACTTTTAAGCCTGTGCTCCGGTGCCTTTACTTTTATCCTTACACCGTTTTTTTCTTTACTGTCTCGGAAATACGAGTACGCAGCAGACAAATATGCCGCGCTGCAAGTTAAAAAGGGGGCTTCTTACCTTATAAATGCGCTGCTTACTATCTCTAAAGATAACCTTTCCAATCTTACACCTCATCCTCTCTACAGTTTCTATTATTACTCTCATCCCACTCTGGCGGAGAGAGTAAAGGCCTTGGAAAAACTATAAAGCATTGTCGAAAGAATAGATAAATTTAGTTGTTCTGCTTATTCATTCTGCAGAAAGCGAGCTGCTGCCCGGTCTATCTCTTCGGATACCACAGGCTTTCCGTTATAAAGACAAGTACAGATAACTTGCGCAGAAATAATATCTTGATGCTCCGGCAGGGAATAAATATTTTGTAAAAATATATAACGCAAACGGCCCTTTTTCTTCAAATTGAGAGTCACTACAAAACGATCACCACTTTTAAGCGGGAATTTATAATCGATCTCAAGACGGGTTACTACCGCATCTATACCCTGCTTATGTAATACAAAAAAATCCAGTCCGATAGACTTTAAAAATTCATGCCTGGTATGTTCCAAATAATGAAGATACACGGCGTTATTCACAATACCCTGCAGATCACACTCATAATCTCTTACTGAGAAATAAAGTTCAAAATGATGTTTTTCATCTTTCATAACAACAGTTCTCATTTTGTACCTGTTTTTACCTAAAAAAGCAACACCATAATAAAAAAACATTGTTTTGCAAAAAATTACATTCTGCATAATAATATAATAAGTGAACTTCTTGCAAAAATAACATTTTTGCAAGAAGTTCCTAAAATGGAAATTGCTAACTTATTATGGTATAAAGAATAAGTATTTTACTAACTTAATATATTTTGAGTTTTGCAATTTCCTCAAGTAATAATAATATACTAAGGAGTTTTCTCTTGCCTCTGTGGAAAGGGAGGAGTTGTTTTTTCCGCTTCCTTGTCTTGATATTGCTCTTTGTCTCAGTTCACAAGCTCAGCGCAGAACCGATTGTCGTACTGAATGGCACAAAGCAATCTTTCTCGTTGGGATCAAGCTTGATGATATTTGAGGACAAACAAAAGAATATGGATTTCTCCGAGATCAAACAAGCCAAAGATGAGGGTTTATTTGCACAAAGTACTTCTTCAACACCCAGTTTCGGTTATACATCTTCTGCCTATTGGGTATATATAATAATCAAAAACAAGCTTGCCCAAGACAACAACTGCCTGCTTGAAATCCTTAATATGGATGAGATCCTGCTTTATCTACCGGACAATCAAGGTAGTTATATACAGAAAAGGGCCGGTCATCTGGTAGAAAACCCGGCTGGTTTTTTAAAATACGGTAATGTGCTCTTTAAAATAACAATTCCTGCTCAAAGTACTCAAACCTTTTTTATCCGTTTTGAAAACCAGGATCCAATGATATTTCAAATTAACCTGTGGAGTTTGGAGACTTACTTTCTTGCCAATCAAACCAAACAGGTTTTTTATGGAATTTATCTGGGTATCATCGCGGCCATGATCCTCTATAACCTGTTTATATTCTTAACATTAAAAGATATTAGTTACCTTTACTATGTCCTCTATATTTTCAGCATAGGTTTTTACCACCTTTTTTCTGCCAACGTAATCCAGGAATACTTTTTTGACACGCATCCCTGGCTTATGGACAATCTGGAAACAATTGCTATAGGTTTTATCTTTATTTGGGCCATGCAATTTTGCAGGAATTACCTGCTCACAAAGCAAAACCTCCCCCGATGGGATACAATCCTTCGAGTGGGGATTTATTTTGGTATTGCCCTTATTCTCACACCCTTCTTCCTTCCATTTGTAATACGATCGATAATTGGCAGCATTGGCCTGCTTCTTTTCATTATTGCCGTACTTATTTCAGTTATTATCTGCTTAAAAATGAAGTATCGACCCGCCTTTTTTTATCTCTCTGCCTGGTCTGTGTTAGCAATCGGGGCGGTCAGTTACATATTAAGAAACTTTGCTATATTTCCCAGTTTTTTTATTACCGACGAGAGTTTTCTCATAGGCTCGATTTTTGAGGCCCTCTTACTGTCTTTCGGTCTTGCCTTTCGTATTGATATTCTACGCAAAGAAAAGGAACAGGCCAAAGCATATGCCTTAGAGAGTTTAAAAACAGCAAAGAAATTCAAGCATGATTACAGGCAGCTGTTTATGCTTAATCCATTGGGAATTGCTCTTCTTAATGATAAAGGAATATACATTGCAGCAAATCCGGCTTACTGCGCAACATATAAATATACATATGAGGAGATAATCGGCAAGAATTTCATAGATATTATTATACCTCAAAACGAACGTGTTAAAGAAAAACAAAAATTTTGTAAGCTTTTTCAAAAAAAACAAAAAAAACTTCCGCTTTTAGAGCAACAGCACATTACAAAAACAGGAAAACCCATGACCATACAATGCTATCGGGATTATACTATGAATGAAAAAGAGGAAGTGACAGGATTACTCTTGTGTACAGCCGACATTACCGAGAGTAAAAAACAAGCCGACCGTATTAAGGCTTCTTTGGAAGAGAAAGAATACCTGTTAAAGGAAATACATCACAGAGTAAAAAACAACTTACAGATAATTACCAGCCTTATTAACTTTAAAGTTCGGCATTTGCAGAATATTGAACACATAGACATTTTTAAATCAATTCAAAACCGCATTAATTCCATTGCTTTAGTTCATAACCGCTTGTATCTCTCGAAGAATTTAGCCAAAATCTCTTTTAAAGAATATATTCAGGCGTTGGTAAGTCATCTATTATCGGCTCTTAAGATAGAATCACATAAAATATCAATAAAAATTGAAGTAAAGGATATCCATTTGGGTATATCGCTTGCTATTCCCTGTGGATTAATTATAAATGAATTAATCACGAATGCATTAAAGTTTGCCTTCCCCAAGACAACCGGAGGTAATATCAAGATTTCTTTTTATAAAGAAAAAATTCATTTGGAAGATTCAAAAATACATCATATACTTGAAATAAGAGATAACGGCATTGGATTTCCCGATGGTTTTGATTTTTACAATACCGAAACCTTTGGTTTGCAGTTAGTAATAACACTGGTTGAACAGCTAGAAGGGAATATTGAAAAAATAGGGCGTAAGGGAGTGGGATTTAAGATCAGGTTTTATTCTGAACAAGGATAAGAGAGGTAGCCTTCATATGAACCCGAAGAAGATATTAATAGTAGAAGATGAACATATTATTGCCAAAGATATAAAAGAGAGCTTAAAAAATTTCGGCTATTCCGTAGTGGATATAGTATCTACGGGTAATGAGGCCATTAAAAAAGCGGAAAAGCACCACCCTGATCTTGTATTAATGGACATTATGCTTAAAGGGGAAATGAACGGTATAGAAGTAGCCCAGTATATCAGGGATAATATGCATATCCCGATAGTTTTCCTTACCGCCTATGCTGATGAAAAAACCCTGCATAATGCTAAAATAACAGAACCGTTCGGTTACATCATAAAGCCTTTTGAGGATGCAGAACTGCACAGCACAATACAGCTTGCACTTTATAAGTTTAAGATGGAAAGAAAACTGGTAGAACGCGAACAGTGGCTTACCACCATCTTAAAGAGTATAAGCGATGCCGTTATTGTAACAGATAAAGAAGGAAAAATTACTTTTATAAATCCAATAGCTGAAATGCTCACCGGCTGGAAAAACGATGAAGCCTTGCAAAAAGACCTGTTCGAGGTTTATAAAGTAATTGATGATAAAAATATCGGAACCACGGACGAAATGATATCAGACCTCTTGCGCCAGGATATGTTCATATCACGATCCAATCAGCTGCTTATCTCAAAAGATAATACAATTATCCCTGTAGATACGGTTCTCACAAATCTGGCTGACGAGGACAGCGGGATAGCCGGTTCCGTGGTTGTTATTCGCGATATTACCAAACGTCTGGAGGCCGAAGAAAAAACAATAGAGAGTCTGGAAAAACTGCGCAAAGCCATGGGTGGAATTATTCAGGCAATGGCATTTACCGTTGAAAAAAGAGATCCTTATACAGCCGGTCATCAGCGCCGCGTCGCCGATTTGGCACGTACCATAGCCAAGGAAATGAAGCTTACCCCGGACAAGATTGACGGCATCCGCCTGGCCGGTGTGATTCACGATATAGGTAAGATTGCCGTACCTTCAGAGATCTTAAGTAAGCCGGGGGTTTTAAATGAAATAGAGTTTAACCTTATAAAAAAACATCCGGATGTGGGTTATGATATTCTGAAAAATATTGATTTTCCCTGGCCTATTGCCGAAATAGTACGCCAGCACCATGAAAGGATGGACGGATCAGGTTATCCCCGCGGGATGAAAGGAGATGAGATCACATTGGAAGCCCGAATTCTTGCTGTTGCCGATGTGGTGGAAGCAATGGCCTCCCATCGACCTTATAGAGCTTCTTTGGGTTTGGACAAGGCTTTAGAGGAAATTACTGACAATATGGGTACAAAATATGATATAGATGTAGTAAAAACGTGTATTTCACTTTTTAATGAAAAAAAATATGAATTCCGCTAAAAATGCTATATCCCTTTAACGCACTTCACATTTAAGATGTAACGCTTCCAATCTTTGCAGCAAGTCATCAAGATCGCTTTGATTAAATGTCGTACAATCTAAAAACGTATGATCCAAGGTCTTAGAGGGAACGAAGTTTTGTAAAATATAGCTTTGAGCACCTTTTACCATACCCGCAATCGCGAGGATATCTGCTTTAGACAAAAGGTCTTTTACTATAGTTGTTCTAAACTCATGATCCACATTGGATTTAATTATGAGCTCAATACTCTTTAGTATGGCGGTATTCAGAGAACCGTTTTTAGAAACCCCGCTTACCTTTTCATAAAGATCAAGCGGGGCTTTTATATCCATAGCAATATAATCCAGTAGCTTCTTTTCAAGCAGCGCGGATAATACTTCCGGATGAGAGCCGTTGGTATCCAGTTTAACCTGGAAACCCAGTGTTTTTATCTTTTGCACGAAATCCGGCAGATCACTCTGAATGGTCGGTTCTCCGCCCGTAATTACAACCGCATCAATCTTTTGTATTCTTTTTTCTAAAAACGAAAAGAAAACCTGCGGCATAATTTTCGGCATAAAGAGCCGGGAGTCCACAAGCTCCGGATTATGACAGTAAGGACAGCGAAAATTACATCCCTGAGTAAATACAATGCAGCTTATTTTCCCCGGATAATCAAGGAGTGAAAATCTTTGTAAAGCCCCAATAAGCATTAAAGCGCCTTCAATTTATAAGTCTTTCGCAGCTTAAATTCTTCAGCTTTGCCTTCATTCCATTGGTGGATCGGCCGTAAATAACCGACAATACGCGAATACACTTCGGTCCTCTCATTACACTTTGGACATGTAAGGTGTTTGCCGGCTAAATAGCCGTGAGAAGTACAGATACTGAATGTGGGGGAAATCGTAAAGTAGGGGAGATGATAGTTTTCACATATTTTTTTAACTAAACGCTTAATACTTTCTCCCTGCTTGATTTCCTCTCCGATAAATAAATGTAAAACCGTTCCACCCGTATATTTTGTCTGGAGCTCATCCTGTAAATCCAGGGCTTCGAAAATATCATCCGTATAATTTACAGGTAACTGCGAGGAATTTGTATAAAATGGTTTTGCCCCATGCTCAAGCTCTTCATAGTTAGCACAAATTATGCTCTTATACTTCTCTTTATCCATTTTTGCCAATCTATACGAAGAGCCCTCTGCCGGAGTTGCTTCCAAATTATAGTGGTCTCCCGTTTCTTCCTGAAATTCCAATAAACGGTTGCGCATAAAAGTTAATACCCGGCCTGAAAACTGCTTGCCTGTATCTTCACCAATAGAGGTTCCCAATAAATTGAGACATGCTTCATTCATACCCACCAATCCTATCGTGGAGAAATGATTTTTCCAGTATTCACTAAAACGCTCTTTAACATTTCTCAAATAAAACTTGGTGTAAGGATAAAGGTTTTTTTCAGTTAACTTTTCCAGTACTTTTCGTTTTATCTCTAAACTTTTCCTGGCCATTATCATTAAATCATCCAAGCGGGCAATAAATTCATCTTCATCTTTAGACAGATAGCCAATTCTGGGTAAATTGATAGTGACCACTCCAATTGAACCGGTAAGCGGATTGGCACCAAAAAGCCCGCCCCCGCGCTTATCAAGCTTTCTCAAATCCAAACGCAGTCTGCAGCACATGGAACGCGTGTCTTCCGGTGACATGTCTGAATTCATAAAGTTGGAAAAATAGGGAATGCCGTATTTAGCCGTTGTTTTCCATAGGAGGTCTAACTGGGGATCATCCCAATCAAAATCTTTGACAATATTGTACGTGGGAATAGGAAAGGTAAAGACTCGTCCTTTGGCATCGCCCTGCCCCATAACATCTAAAAAGGCCTGGTTCATAATATTCATCTCTTCCTGAAAAGAAGAGTAGGTTTCTTCTTTATATTCACCGCCGATAATTACCGGTTTATCGTTAAAAGTAGAAGGAATCTTTAGATCCATGGTTATATTGGTAAATGGAGTTTGGAAACCCACACGCGTGGGCACATTAATATTAAAGACGAATTCCTGCAACGCCTGTTTTACTTCTTTGGGGCTTAAGCCGTCATAGCGAATAAAGGGAGCAAGCAGAGTATCAAAATTGGAAAACGCCTGCGCCCCTGCGGCCTCACCCTGCAGTGTGTAAAAGAAATTTACTATCTGTCCCAAAGCACTTCTGAAATGTTTGGCGGGTTTGCTTTCGATTTTTCCGGATGCGCCCTTAAAACCCTGCAGCAATAGATCCTGCAGATCCCAGCCCACACAGTATACGGAGATGATACCCAGATCGTGCATATGGAAATCACCGCTGTTATGTGCCTGTCTGATTTCGGGTGGATAAATCTTATTAAGCCAGTATATTTTACTGATTTCTGATGAAATATAATTATTCAAACCCTGAAGCGAGTAGGCCATATTGCTGTTTTCATTGACCTGCCAGTCAAGCTGTTCAAGGTAAGTATCGATCAGGTCTACATCTGCATTGGAAACTATCTCACGTATTTTGGCATGCTGATCGCGATAGATAATATAGGCTTTGGCAGTTTTTATATACTGCGAGGAAATAAGAACTTCTTCGACAATGTCTTGTATTTCTTCTACGGTAGGCAGACGATGAACAATAAGTTCATGGGCTAGATTTAAAACTCTAAGCGTAAGCCGTTTGGCTACATCCTCTCCGAACTCACCGGTAGCCTCTCCGGCCTTCTTGATGGCATGAGATATTTTTTCTGAAATAAACTGTACCTTATTGCCATCTCTTTTTAAAATCAAATTAAACATATTTCCCCTCCTCAAATACTGTTATATAAAGGTAGAAGATTAATATCAAGTAATTTCTAAAAACTTTTTTTCTTTTATACGGCTGCGTAAGAAATAGGTAATTTGAATTGATTTATTATTGGTACCTGACTGTTGTATAATCTGTCTGATTTGCTACCCATCACCCTAAGTCAGGGTACAGAGTTATTGAGAAAAAGTAAACCGTAAATGTATCCAAATATTATTTTTCTATTATTTTTTTGCTATAACTACTAATAGAAATTTAGGTAGTTATTAATCTTCCTATATATATTTTTATATATATTTAAAAATGCAAAAATACCCTCAAAAAAACTATACATTTAATACTTGACATCACATTACGGTGTTTATATAATTACCTTAATTGCAAGTG